>NZ_JACJDS010000019.1:1259-101595 GCF_014163635.1 Pseudoalteromonas sp. SR44-8 | reverse complement strand
CGGTCAGCGGTCAGCGCAGAAAAACATCAGCCTTTGCAGTTGCAAAGGCTGTTTTGCTCTCTAATTTTATAACCCAATTTATGCAGTAAGAATATAATTAATGCTCTTTTGTTTGTCATTGTTGGGCATCTTTTTTGTTGCTCAACCCATGCTAACGCAGCAGTTGCAAATTCACTGTTATTTGCAATTGAGTGATCCACCGCTTCTGCAAGCTTCACAATTTGCAAAATAGATTGTCTATATTCGGTAAGGCCTAGGCTTAAAAGGTAATTTTGAATCGGACACATAGCATTTAATCAGAGTGAAAAAATACAGCATAAAAGCTGGAGCTAGGTTAAGGTCAAGTAGTTTTTATGAGGGAAATTTATCGACGTGCTTTTTCTATGGTATGAATTTTTATACCTGCATATTCTTATACCAATCGTGTTAAGTTACTGACCATTTATAGCGACAGATAAATACAGTGATAACAAGGCGTAAATTTTGACATGCAGTTGTTCTACTTGAAAAAATTATAACGCAGTTAGCGCTTTATTTAGCTCGCTAGAATGGTTAAATATTTAAGTCGATTGGTATTACTGTTCTCTTCTTCCCGGCCCTCAATAGACTCAACCCAAGCTACGGTGGGAAAATTTACTCCGCGCTGACGGCTGAAAGCTTACCGCTAAAAGCTGCTCCAAACGCAAAAAGCCCCAGCTAATGCCGGGGCTTTTTATAAAACAGACTTAATTAAAAATTAAGCTTGTTTTGGACTAGAAATAACGTCTACTAATGTCCAAGACTTAGTCTTAGAGATTGGAGCGCATTCACGGATAGTAACAACGTCACCCGCTTTTGCTGTGTTATTTTCGTCATGTACGTGTAATTTAGTCGTACGTTTGATGAATTTCCCATAGATTGGGTGCTTCACGTAACGTGCGATAGCGATAGTGAAAGATTTTTCCATCTTGTCGCTGATTACAGTGCCTTGAAGAGTACGAATTTTATCACTCATTATTGACCTGCCTTCTGGTTAATAACTGTTTTTACACGCGCGATATCGCGACGTACTGTTCTTAGCGTGTGAGTTTGAGCTAACTGACCAGTGCTTGCTTGCATGCGCAGGTTAAACTGCTCACGAAGAAGACCTAGAAGTTCAGCATTAAGCTCTTCTACGCTTTTATCTTTTAGTTCGCTTGCTTTCATCACATTACCGTCCGAGTTACGAAAGTTGTTTTGAATGGCAGTTTACGAGCAGCAAGGTCGAATGCTTCACGAGCAAGCTCTTCAGAAACACCTTCCATTTCGTAAAGTACTTTACCAGGCTGAATTTCAGCAACCCAATATTCAACAGAACCTTTACCTTTACCCATACGAACTTCAAGAGGCTTTTCTGTGATCGGTTTGTCAGGGAAGACACGGATCCAGATTTTACCTTGACGTTTCACGTGACGTGTCATGGCACGACGAGCTGCTTCGATTTGACGAGCAGTCATGCGGCCACGGCCAGTAGCTTTCAAACCGAAAGTACCGAAGCTTACTTTGTTACCGTTTTGCGCTAAACCACGGTTGCGGCCTTTGTGCATTTTACGGAATTTTGTACGTTTTGGCTGTAACATTACTCGCTACCTCTACTTAGCACTTTTTTTGGCTTTCTTTGGTGCGCGTTTAGCTGGCTTCTCTTGCTCTTGTACTAGTGGTAAACCACCAATAACTTCGCCTTTGAAGATCCAAACTTTAACACCAATGATACCATAAGTGGTTAAGGCTTCAGAAGTTGCGTAGTCGATATCAGCACGAAGAGTATGTAGAGGTACACGACCTTCACGATACCATTCTGAACGTGCGATTTCTGCGCCGCCAAGACGACCGCTAACTTCAACTTTGATCCCTTTAGAACCGATGCGCATTGCATTTTGTACCGAACGCTTCATAGCGCGACGGAACATAACACGACGCTCTAGTTGAGAGGCAATGCCGTCTGCTACTAGTTGTGCATCTAGTTCTGGTTTACGTACTTCAGAAATATTGATCTGAGCAGGTACACCAGCAATCTTAGTTACCGCTTGACGTAATTTTTCTACGTCTTCGCCTTTTTTACCGATAACAACACCCGGACGAGCCGTGTGAATTGTTACGCGGATTGATTTTGCTGGACGCTCAATAACGATTTTAGACACAGAAGCCGCTTTCAATTCCTTAGTAAGGAATGTACGTACTTTGTGATCGCCAAAAAGCTGTGCAGAGAAATCTTTTGAACTCGCGTACCAGGTAGAAACCCAAGGTTTAGATATACCTAGGCGAATACCAGTAGGATGAACTTTTTGTCCCATTACTTATACTCCTAGCTATCTGAAACCACAACAGTGATGTGGCTTGTACGCTTAAGGATGCGGTCTGCGCGTCCTTTAGCACGTGGCATAATACGTTTCATTGTTGGACCATCGTCCACAAAGATCGTTGTTACACGTAGCTCATCAATGTCAGCACCTTCGTTATGCTCTGCGTTAGCAATAGCAGACTCAAGTACTTTCTTAACTAATACAGCCGCTTTCTTAGGGCTGTACGCCAGGATTTCTAGTGCGCGATCGACAGGTAACCCGCGGATCTGATCTGCAACTAGACGTGCTTTTTGCGCCGAACCAGAGGCGAATTTATGTTTAGCTAATGCTTGCATTTATCATTCCCCTCTTAACGTTTCTTCGCTTTCTTATCCGCAGCGTGGCCACGGTAAGTGCGAGTTGGTGCAAATTCACCTAGTTTGTGACCGATCATTTCGTCAGAAACGAAAACTGGTACATGCTGGCGACCATTATGGACAGCAATGGTCAATCCGATCATGTTAGGTATGATCATTGAACGACGGCTCCAAGTTTTAATTGGCTTCTTGTCACCGCTTTCCAAAGCTTTCTCTACCTTCTTCAGCAAGTGTAGGTCTATAAAAGGACCCTTCTTGAGAGAGCGTGGCATGGCTATTCCTCAATATTACTTAGTACGACGACGTACTATAAATTTATCCGTACGCTTGTTCTTACGCGTCTTAGCACCTTTAGTCGGCTTACCCCATGGAGACACAGGATGACGACCACCAGATGTACGACCTTCACCACCACCGTGTGGGTGATCAACCGGGTTCATGGCAACACCACGAACTGTCGGACGAATACCACGCCAGCGATTTGCACCTGCTTTACCAAGTGAACGAAGCATATGCTCAGCATTGCCTACTTCACCTAGCGTCGCACGACAATCTGATTCAACTTTACGAACTTCGCCTGAACGAAGACGTAATGTTACATACTGACCATCACGAGCAAGGATTTGAACGTATGCACCAGCAGAACGTGCGATTTGAGCACCTTTACCTGGTTTTAATTCTACGTTGTGAACAGTCGAACCTACAGGCATATTGCGCATAGGTAATGCATTACCAGGCTTGATTGGTGCATCAACACCAGACTGGATTGCATCACCAGCTTTTAAGCCTTTTGGTGCGATAATGTAACGACGCTCACCGTCTGCATATAATACAAGTGCGATGTTTGCGCTACGATTTGGATCATATTCTAAACGCTCAACAGTGGCTGGAATGCCATCTTTAGTTCGTTTAAAATCGATTAAACGGTAATGCTGCTTATGACCACCACCGATATGACGAACCGTAATACGACCATTGTTATTACGACCACCTGATTTAGAGTTTTTCTCTAATAGTGGTGCGTATGGCTTGCCCTTATGTAGATCTGGGTTTACCACTTTAACTAGGTGACGACGACCCGCAGAAGTTGGCTTACACTTTTGAAGTGCCATAATTCTAACTCCCCTTATTACTCGGCGCCGCCGACAAAGTCTAGTTCGCTGCCTTCTTTAAGAGTAACGTAAGCTTTTTTCCAGTCGCTACGACGACCGAAACGTGCGCCAGTACGTTTTGTTTTACCCTTAACATTAAGTGTGCGAACACCAGTTACTTCCACTTCAAAAAGCTTCTCTACAGCTGCTTTAACTTCAGCTTTAGTTGCGTCATTTACTACTTTGAAAACGATAGTGTTGTTTTCTTCAGCAGCAATAGTGCTTTTTTCAGAGATATGTGGAGCAAGGATCACTTTTAAAAGACGTTCTTCACGAATCATGCTAGCGTCTCCTCAAGTTGCTTAACAGCAGCTGCTGTAATAAGTACCTTATCGAAAGCGATTAAGCTTACAGGGTCGATACCAGCTACATCACGCGTGTCAACCTTGTACAGGTTACGTGCCGATAAAAATAGATTCTCATCTACTTCTTCAGTTACGATTAGAACATCTTTAAGCTCAAGTTCTTTAAGCTTAGCAACTAGTTCTTTAGTTTTTGGTGCTGCTAGAGCAAAACTTTCAACAACGATTAAACGCTCTTGACGAACTAATTCAGATAAAATGCTTTTGATCGCACCGCGGTACATTTTACGGTTTACTTTTTGGCTGTGGTCTTGTGGTTTAGCTGCGAAGCTAACGCCACCTGAACGCCAAATTGGACTACGGATTGTACCAGCACGTGCACGGCCAGTACCTTTTTGAGCCCATGGTTTTTTACCACCACCGCTTACTTCAGAACGTGTCTTCTGAGCACGAGTACCTTGACGAGCACCTGCTGCGTATGCAACAACTACTTGATGTACTAATGCTTCGTTAAACTCACGTCCAAAAGTAGCTTCAGAAACTTCAAGACCGCCAGAAGCGTCTTTAATTGCTAATTCCATCACTAAATCTCCAGGACTTATGCTTTAACAGCAGGTTTAACGATAACGTCACCGCCGATAGCGCCAGGTACTGCACCTTTAACTAAAAGCAAGTTACGCTCAGCGTCAACGCGTACTAGTTCTAAGTTTTGAGTCGTTACACGCTCAGCACCCATATGACCGGCCATTTTCTTACCTTTAAACACCTTACCAGGTGATTGGTTTTGACCGATTGAACCAGGAGCACGGTGAGATAGAGAGTTACCATGTGTAGCGTCTTGCATGCTGAAATTCCAGCGCTTAACACCACCTTGGAAACCTTTACCTTTAGAAGTACCGGTTACGTCAACTTTGTTGATTTCGTTGAATAATTCAACAGTAAGCTCAGCGCCTACTTCAAAATCGCCTTCACCACCATTTAGGCGGAATTCCCACAGACCGCGACCCGCTTCAACACCAGCTTTAGCGAAGTGACCCGCTGTTGCTTTGTTTACACGGCTTGCTTTTTTAGTGCCTGCGGTTACTTGAAGCGCGTTATAACCGTCTGTTGCGTCAGATTTGATCTGAGCAATGCGGTTAGGTGTCGCTTCAATAACTGTCACAGGGATAGATACACCATCTTCAGTGAAGATACGTGTCATACCCACTTTACGACCGACTAGACCTAATGCCATTTTCCTAAAACCTCTCTAATCTTTCGATTAACCCAGGCTGATTTGAACATCAACACCAGCAGCAAGATCTAAACGCATAAGTGCGTCAACAGTCTTGTCAGTTGGTTCTACGATGTCGATCAGACGTTTATGGGTGCGGATCTCGTACTGATCACGCGCATCTTTATTAACGTGCGGTGATGTAAGTACAGTAAAACGTTCAAAGCGTGTAGGTAGTGGAATTGGACCACGTACTTGTGCGCCAGTGCGTTTCGCAGTTTCCACGATTTCCGCCGTTGATTGGTCAATCAAACGGTGGTCAAAAGCTTTTAGGCGAATACGAATGCGTTGATTTGACATTCTTAAACCTCAATATAAAGAGCATTTAAAAGAGCATAAAAAAACGACCGAAACAATCTTAAAAACATAAGATGCCGGTTGTTGATTTATATCTACGTTGAGTTCCAAATCGGAACTCCTGTTTTATTAGCTTGAAATCCAAGCTTAATGTTCCTTCCAAGTTCCCGGGGGAATTTTGAAAGCCTGCGTATTATAGTGATATTGGTGATAAATGCAACAACTATTTCAAACTACCAGAATGAGGATTATTTATACTGTAAAAAAGGGTTGTCACTATGTCGTCATTACTGGGAATTTACTATAGTTAGGAAGCCATGCAATCGTACTTGGCACTAATGATAATGGTCAGTCCAGTTTTTAATTGTTATTATTCATCCTTATTTTGCTTTTATCTCTTAATCCTTAACCTTGGTGAGTTGATGCGTATTTTTAATTATTGCTTGAATTTTGTGTCTATGGTGATGAATCGCCTATTTGTGAAAAGCAAAGTACTGCCAGAGAACCCAATTGAACAATACGGTCTTAATCCCGCCTACCCTACTTTTTATATAGTTAAACTTAATGCTCGCTCAGATTTAGCGGCTCTTGACCGAGTTTGTAAAAAGTACAACCTGCCCAGACCAACTGAACAACAGCTGTTGGGTAATGCAGAGTTAGACCGCTTTATTGGCCTACAAAATCCACCACCACTGTTTGGCAGCCAAGCGAAGCCAACTGACGCGCTAAACCAGGGTAAACAAATAATTGCTCAACTATTTACCAGTGGCGAAAAAAACGTGCAAGTCATTCCGGTCACTATTTTATGGGGTCGTAATCCAGGTAAAGAAAAACCAGGTTTAGGTACGCTGGTTTCGCACTCACTTACACCTAGCTGGTTTCGTAAGTTTTTTGTATTACTGTTTTCAGGGCGTGATAACTTTATACGCTTTAGTCAACCGTTGGATTTATCGTTATTAGTAAATGAAAAAGCCGATGTTGATGAGTTACCTCATAAATTACTTCGCGTCGCTAGGGTGCATTTTCGTCGTCAAAAATTGGCGGCAACGGGCCCTAAAATGCCCTCACGCGAGCAACTATTTAATTCATTGTTAGCATCACCGACTATAAAAAAAGCAATTAACGATGAAGCAAAAAGCAAAAAAATCAGCCATGAGCAAGCACGGCAAAATGCGTTAAAGCTATTAGATGAGATTGCTGCTAACTACAGTGATGCCACCATACGTGTTGCAGATCGTGTATTAACCTGGCTATGGAACAAGCTCTATAACGGCATTGATATAAAATACACCGAACAAATCCATGATCTAACCAATAAAGGTCATGAAATTATTTATATGCCGTGTCATCGCAGCCACATGGATTACTTATTACTTACCTACTCGATTTATCATCTTGGTTTAGTACCACCACATATTGCTGCTGGTATTAACTTAAACTTCTTCCCAGCAGGCGGCATATTCCGCCGCAGTGGCGCATTTTTTATTCGCCGCTCATTTGCTGGCAACAAGCTTTACTCTGCTGTATTTAAAGAGTATTTAAGTCAGTTGTTTATCAAAGGTTACTCAGTTAAGTTTTATACTGAGGGCGGACGTAGCCGTACCGGGCGTTTACTACCACCAAAAACAGGTATGTTGGCGATGACACTACAAGCTATGTTACGTGGTATTGATCGCCCTATTTCGATTGTGCCGGTGTACATTGGTTATGAACACGTCATGGAAATAAATACTTATCTGAAAGAACTCGCAGGTGATGATAAAAAAGGCGAGTCGATTTTCGGTATTTTCAAAGCCATTAAAAATCTCAAAAACTATGGCCGCGGCTATTTGAATTTTGGCGATCCGATTTCGGTTAATCAATATTTAAATGAGCATCAACCTGATTGGCGTGAATCTATTCACCCAACTGATGTTCAAAAACCACAATGGCTTGGTCCGCAAGTGGCGACTTTAGCGGATAAAGTGATGGTTAATATTAATAGTGCCGCCGCGCTTAACGCAGTTAATTTACTGGCAATGATCTTACTGGTAAATGATAAGCAAGCATTGAGCAAGCCTAAATTGTTAGCACAACTAGACTTTTACTTACATTTACAACGTAGCGCTAGTTACAGTGAAAAAATCACCACCCCAGATGAAACTTCATCACAGTTACTCGAACATGCTTTAAAGCTGAATAAATTTGACGTTATAAGCGATGAGTTTGGCGAGATTATCGCGATTAACGATAAAGAGAAAATCCTCTTTAACTACTACCGTAATAATATTCTCCATGTGTTTGCCGTACCAAGCTTACTGGCACTGCATATATTTAAAAGCCATAAAACGACAGTATCGCAGTGCCAAAAATTGGTTAACTGTTTTTACCCGATGTTTGCTAAAGAATGGTTTTTACACGAACTTGATGAAAATTATATCACCCGCATACTGGCCAGCTTTGTAGATCAAGATTTAATAGAAATAGATGGTGATAACATAAAAATCACCAACAGTAATGATTGCTTAGCCAAGCTGGAAATTCTAGGTCGTGCGCTTAGCTTAACCCTGCAACGCTACGCCATTGTGATTGGCTTTATTCAAACCAGTAAAGAAATTGAACGCGAAGAGCTTGAACGCGAAAGCCAAGTATTAGCGCAGCGCTTAGGTACCTTGCATGGTATTAAGACCCCTGAGTTTTTTGACAAAAAAGTATTGGTAGGCTTTATTAGCAACTTGCGCGAACAAAGTTTAATTAGCGAAACCGAGAATGGCTTACAGGGCAGTACTGAACTTTGTGAAGTGTATATTCACCTTAAAGCCTTGCTGCCAGCGCGAGTCTGGCAGTCAATTAGTGATATTGTGCAAGGACAATGTAAGCAAAAATAACTGCAAGCGGCATATTAACGCTGACGCATTACACCTTCTTGGATCGTTGAGGCAACTAAATTGCCTTGACGGTCAAAGAACTGACCACGCACCAACCCCCGCCCTGAGCTCGCACTTGGGCTATCAATGGTATATAAAATCCAATCATCCATTCGAAACGGACGATGAAACCACATCGCATGGTCAATTGTTGCTACTTGCATGTTTGGCTGCATAAACGAGACACCATGGGGCTGTAGAGCCGTTGGTAAAAACTCAAAGTCAGACGCATATGCCAATAAATAGTTATGAATACGTTGATCATCTGGCATCTCGCCATTGGCTTTGAACCAAATATGTTTAACCGGCTCCATTACCTCTGGCTTAAATGGGTTATGAAAGGTGACCGGACGCATTTCAATCGGCATTTCGCGAATAAACTTATTGCGGATCACCTCAGGTATATGAGATGCGTGCTCTTGATAAAACTCCAGTGATGAGCGCAGCTCCTCAGGAGCAGGTACATCCGGCATAGTAGCTTGATGCGACAAGCCATCTTCAGCACCTTGAAATGATGCCGTCATATAAAAAATAGGTTTTCCATATTGAATAGCACTAACTCGGCGAGTACTAAAGCTTTTACCATCACGGATCGTTTCAACATCGTACACAATTGGCTTTGCAGCATCACCAGGGCGTAAAAAATAAGAATGCAGTGAATGAACAATACGGCCTTCCGGTAAGGTTTCTTTAGCTGCAGACAGTGCTTGGCCCATGACTTGACCACCAAATACCGCACGAAAACCCAAATCTTGGCTTTGCCCTCGATACAAGCCCTGCTCTATTTCTTCTAACGTTAATAACGACAATAAATCATCTAAAACTTGGCTCATAGTTGCTCCTCAATCCCATTTAGATTTTAATGATACTATAGACAAGTATGATGTAAATATTTCAAGGATCCTAGTTATGGCGTATTGGTTATTTAAAACTGAACCCGATGCATTTTCAATCGACGATTTAAAAAGCGCCCCTGCACAAACCACTGCATGGGAAGGTGTGCGCAACTACCAAGCCCGTAATTTTATGCGCGATGGCGTAAAGCTCGGCGATTTAGTAATGATTTACCATTCTAGCTGTAAACACGTCGGCGTTGCAGGTATCGCAATAGTGACTGCTGAAGCCTACCCAGATCCTTGCCAGTTTGATTTAAGCAGTGATTATTACGATCCTAAATCAACCTGTGATAAACCGAGATGGGTTGTGGTTGATGTAACCTATCAGCAGCATTTAAATAAATTAGTCAGCTTAAAAGCGATTAAAGAAAACGACGCCATCACCGAAATAGCTCTAAAAAAAGGTGGTCGATTATCGGTAATGCCAGTGACTAAAGCGGATTGGCAAGCAATTATAAAAATGGCAGAGTAACAACAATAATTTGCTGCTAATACATCACGTTTTCCTTCTTTTTCCAAATTTGCTAAAATAGGTGGCTTGTTTTAGTTAGGGGGTTAGATGAAATTACTGTATTGGTTAGATGAGTGGTTAACTCTACCTCAAGATGAACAGCAAACCAGATTACCTATCTCTGGAGGCGATTTACTTGGCGATGTTTTTGTTAAGTATCACTTTATTGATATAAATAAGCCTTTATTGTTCACCTTTTCTCCTGCAGGTACTAATTACCAAGAGCATGATCTCAATGATGATTTTAGCCCTTGGGGATTTCAACTAGCGCAAAAACAACATGTGAATGTTATTTCTTTTCAGCACTTAGGAATAAGTAATTGGTTTAGACACCGTAATTTACTGTTTTTCCTCGAGCAACTCGCTCCCTTGCTAACACCCTTTACCCAGCGATTAGGCTACGGCTTAAGCCGAGGTGGCTTTGCTGTGGGTGCATTTGCTAATTTACTAAAGCTAGATAAGGTACTGTTATTTCACCCTGTTAGCACCAAAAATAAAGCACTTGCTCCTTGGGATGACCGCTCAAGTACGGATATAGCACAACAATTCGATTGGGAGCAAGATTACCACGATCTCGATTTAGGCAATGCTAAAGGCTATATAATTTACGACCCGACCAATCGTATTGACCGTGGCCATGCTAAGCGCTATTCGCAACTAACCCACTTACGCGTGTTTGGTATGGGTCATAGTACCCATGCCACCTACCTAAATAAATTTGGCTTTTATAAACAAGTGGCCGTCGACTTTATTAGCCATCAACAAGTCGATATTGCGCAATTTCGCCTACAAACCAAAACCCTGCGCTTTAAAGAAGACTATTATAGAAGGCTCAACAAGGCGAATGCTAAATCGGCACACCGCCAAGTATTATTAAGTAAAGCACACAACATACTGATTGATGAAAAAGCATCGCATGTGCAAGAGCATCAAGCCAAAATTGATATTCAACCATTGATTGATGTCGCGCTAAAGCACCAAGATGAACACCCTAAGGATGCTATTCAGCTGCTGGAAGTTGCTCAGCAACTTGCCCCTGATGATCCTTTAGTGGAGCACAAACTAAAACAGTTAAAATAAAAAACCGTGCTTGTTTAATCAAGCACGGTTGGCAAATTTATATGTAAACTGACAACTCAATTTTAACCTTTCTTTTTCTTGGTAGTTTTCTTTTTGTGCCCGTGCTTGGGCACTATCGCAAAGTACATTATCAGTGCGAGCCATGAAAAGAAAATGATGCCGATTAACCAGCCATTTTTTTCGTGGCCTTGCGTACGTTTACTATTGAGCACAATCACTACTGGGAGTATATATGCGCTCAAAAGTAGAATTAAAAACGCCACTTCATTCATTACTTAGCAAGCCCCTGCCAATCAACTTCGCTGCTTAAAACACGATCAACCGCAATGTAATGTAAAATATCACCACTGTTAACCGGATAATCCAGTGGTGGATTTAAATCCATATTTTGCGCACTCAGGTTGTGAGCAACACCAAGTAAAATAGCATCATGGTCGTGTTTAAAATGATGAAATAATTTACCAAATTCCATTACCGCTAAATCAGCAGGAATAGCTAAACTAAACTGGGTATCACCATGCAAAGTAGATAATAATTCCTCTTGTACACGACTTGAGCCAGGGTCTTGCATTGAACGTACTAGAATTTCGGCTGACTTAGCCGTTGAACATTCCACGTTGTAACAATGTTCTAGTAGCATTTCGACTTTACTCTCATCGTTAAAGTGCGCACTAATATGGCAGTCATCTTTCACTAATTTACTAATGCGCAGGGCGGTCGTAAAAGTTTCGTCGTCGTCTTGCCCGTCAATAATAATTTTATCTGCCAGTTTAATTGCGACCCTTTCCAGCTCGCTTAAATCTGTAAAACTAGTTAAGCGCACAAAATCAACATGGGCATTAGCTAAAAACGGATGCTCCATTGACTCTGTGACCGCAAGCAAAATTCGTCGATCCAAACGCTTTTGGTCAGCGAGAATATAATCAATCATTTTTTTAGTACGAATTTGATGCCAGCCAAAAATAATAATGTGATTGTGAAAATGTGCAAAACTTTTATCACCCGTCATAGCGCGCCTAATTAAATAAGTAACTGTTTGCCCTGTTTTACCTAACAGGACACCAAATAAAGCTAAACCAAATGGAATTTGCAGTATCGCCACAATCCATCTACCCAGATCTGTAGTTGCACTAAAATCACCATATCCTACCGTTGAGGTAGTAACGATATAGTAATAAACAAAAGTGCTAATTGGCCTCAGTGCGGCTTCTTCAGCGAAGATTAACAACAACCAGATCAAGACCATATGTAATAATGTCGCAATAGCGACAGCTTGCCAACTAACCTGATCAATATGGTTTCTGACTAGTAAAAATAATCGTTTAAATATAAAAGGCATGCCCACACTTGGTTATTCAGCTATCAATTATCGATAAGTTACTGTAATGCTTAAATGAAGGCAATGGTTGAAATACTTTTGAGGATCAAGATTATTATCTAGACTGCTTTTTTAAAGTAGAACAGTGTAAGCTATACTTGAATTATTAATTATAAAGTCGAGCGTGTTATGTCAGGTGTATTAGCTTCTGTTGATCAACGAACTCAACTCGTTGGTGAAAATCGCTTAGAGTTATTATTGTTTTATTTGCACAGTCGCCACTTGTTTGCTCTTAATGTCTTTAAAGTTAAAGAAGTAGTGAAACTGCCGCATCTTAGTATCATTCCACATGCCCATCCTAAAATATCAGGCGTGGCCAATATTCGTGGTGAATCAATCCCTGTTATTGATTTACGCCAAGCGATTTGCATGTCTGCGGCTAAGAACACTGAAGATAGTAACTTAGTGATCACTGAATACAATCGCACAGTACAAGGGTTTCTAATTGGTAAGGTTGATCAAATCGTTAATATGACATGGTCAGATATAATGCCACCGCCTTCCTCTATCGGTAAAAATCATTATCTAACTGCGCTCACTAAAATTCAACGTGATGGCCAAGAGCAGTTAGTAGAGATCATTGATGTAGAAAAAGTACTAGCAGAAATTGTTGAGTACGAAGTACAAATTTCTGATGAGGTGCTTGATCAAAGTATCGTAAACGAATTTGTTGGCCGAAAAATACTCCATGCTGACGACTCACCTACAGCACGAAAACAAGTGAGCGATACATTAACGCAGTTGGGTATTGAGATTATCCCAGCCAGTAATGGTCTTGAAGCACTCAATATGCTTAAAGCCTGGGCTGATAAAGGCATGGACGTAGAAAAAGAGTTACTGATGGTGATCACCGATGCAGAAATGCCAGCAATGGATGGTTATCGCTTAACGCACGAGATCCGTAACGATAACCGCTTAAAAAATCTGCATGTGGTACTTAACACATCCCTCAGTGGCAGCTTTAACCAAGCCATGGTCGAGAAAGTGGGTTGCAATGCGTTTTTATCTAAATTTCAACCAGACTTACTCGTAGAAGAAGTACAAACACGTTTAAAAGCGGTCCTCGCACCACAGAAATAGCACTGTATCTAAGCGTGGCTTATGCCACGCTAGTGCTTGAATTAACGTTTGTTATAATGACGAAGAAATACGCGATTTAACACCACGACTACAACTCTATTTGCCAATTAAACACTTTCGTGATTAATTGGCAATATGTAGCAATAATCAAAACACACAATCATTATGCTAAATCATGTTGCCAAACCGTTCACTAAATTAGTGGAACGTTACCTACCCGATCCATTTATTTTTGTTATTTTACTCACACTACTTACCTTTATAATTGCGTGTGTAGTGACACCTTCAAACCCACAACAAGTGCTGAGCGCGTGGGGCAGTGGTTTTTGGAACTTACTGAGTTTTGCCATGCAGATGCTGTTGGTATTACTCACCGGATATATGCTGGCAAGTACACCGATGATGAGCCGACTGCTCACGCAATTAGCAAAACTTGCCAATACTGCGCCAAAAGCTATTTTATTAGTGACTTTTGTATCATTACTTGCCAGTTGGATTAACTGGGGATTTGGCTTAGTTATTGGCGCTTTATTTGCCAAAGCCATTGCCCGCCACACACTAGTTGATTATCGCTTACTGGTTGCCAGTGCGTATTCTGGCTTTATTGTTTGGCATGGTGGCTTGGCAGGCTCAATTCCTTTAACTATCGCAACGTCAGGGCATTTTTCACAGCAAAGCATTGGTGTGATAAACACCAGCGAAACACTTTTTTCAGGATTTAATATAGCCATAGTTATTGGCTTATTTATCATTATGCCACTGGTTAATCGTTATATGTTACCCAGCGCCAAAGACAGCATTTATGTTGATAAAACGCTATTAGCAGAACCGATACCTAAGCCCAACAATGTTACTCGCCCTGCCGATAAAATTGAACACAGTAAGTTATTAGGACTAGGCATTGGAGTGCTTGGGCTAGTTTATTTAGCTAATTATTTTGTGTTTAGTGGCGGCTCACTTAATTTAAACAGTGTGATTGCACTGTTTTTATTTTCTGCGATTTTACTGCATCAAACGCCGTATAATTTACTTAATAGCCTGCAGCAAGCAGTCCCCAGCGGCGCAGGGATTATTATCCAGTTTCCATTTTATGCTGGGATCATGGCAATCATGGTACAAACAGGTTTGGCGCAGCAAATATCACAAGGATTTATCGCCATCGCCAGTGCACAATCACTGCCGTTTTGGAGCTTTTTAAGCGCGGGATTAGTCAATATATTTGTGCCATCTGGCAGTGGACAATGGGCGGTACAAGCACCGATAGTGATACCCGCAGCACAAGCTCTGGGTGCAGATATGCCACGCGTGGCTATGGCGGTAGCTTGGGGTGATGCGTGGACTAACCTGATTCAACCATTTTGGGCCTTGCCAGTGCTAGCAATTGCCGGCCTAAAAGCCAAAGACATTATGGGCTTTTGTTTAGTGCAGCTAATTATAACCGGCGTGTTTATATCCTTGGTGTTGAGTTTTTATCCGTAACGCTTGCTGCAAAAATATAGCGTGAGTAACACCTCACGCTATTTAAATTTGTTAACTCGACAATATCTTCATCGGCAGGCTTAAAATTGCATTTTCAGAGTCAGCAAAATGCATCATCACAGCCACATGGCCTGCAACTACTAAAGCGTACATCACGGCCGAAAAACCTTGCCCATATTTATCTAGTGGCAGTAAATGTGAATAGTGGCGGCCGCGCCATTCAAAGGCTATTTCCAGTGCACCGATAAATAAGAAAAACACTAATAGCATTAAGCCAAAGGTGTAGCTTAGCCATAAGCCAAATAACACGCCTAAAATACAAATACTCAATCCAACCCATGAACGCATTGAGAAGCTAATACTTTTTAATACATGCCCGCCATCAAGCGGCAAGATAGGTAACAAGTTAAATAAATTCAATAATGCGCTGAGTACTGCGACCCCGGCGAATATTTCCATCTCGGTGGCGTAATAAAGCACCACCCCCATTACGGAGGTGATCAAACCAAATGCGGGCCCCATTAAAGAAATCACCACATCTTGCCAGCGGGTGGTAATTTTATCGTCGCTCACCGCAAGACCACCGACGAACGGGATCAAGTAAATGCCTTTGGTTTTAATCCCAAAATATTGCATTGCTCTGACATGGCCGTATTCGTGGATCACTAAACAGGCAATCAGCATCAAGGCAAATTCAAAGGTGAACAGCCACGCATAACCAGCCACTGAGGCGCCAGCTAACGCCACTTTAACAACTTTGGCACTTTTAAAGATCTTAAAACCAAGCGCAAATAATCCAAGCAGCCCCTGCTTAGGTTTGGTTTTTTCAATTGGTGGCAAGGTGAGCTGTTGTACAAATTGATTATTAATATGAAGTGATAAACTTTGTTCAACTACAGCACTGGTGTCTAAGCCAATTACTTGATCGTCAAGTTTAAATTCAAAATAATTTTCGCGCGGATTATCAAACCCAATCGCTTGTTGTTGCTGAAAAATTTTTACAATTTGTTGCCCTGCGAGCACTAAACTAAATTGTTGATCAGCAAGGGTCAGCTGTATTTGCATGATGTCACTTTAAACCTTAAAAATTATATCGTTAGTATACCCATTTTTTTAACGAGATTATGGAATATATTTGCAACTATAAAGCTGACACCTTCGCTATTCTCGACTACTTTTAGTTAACAAGTAAATTTTATTTCAGGGAAGAAAATGACAAAATTAGCACGCAGCATTCTGGTCGTTGATGATTCAAAAGCTATTTTAGTAGTGATGCAGGCTATCTTAAATGAGCTTAATGTGCCCAATGTAACTACGTGCTTGAATGCTCAAGACGCTCTTAATAAAGTAAAAACGAATCTATATACTTTTGACGCCGTGTTTACTGACCTGAATATGCCAGACATGGATGGCATGGAGCTTATTCGCAACCTTGGCGATATCCAATATCCAGGCGCAATTGTCATTATTTCGGAAATGAATTCAAAAATCATTGATTTGGCGGCTGATTTAGCCCGAAAAAATAATGTACATTTAATTGGTAACATCGCCAAACCAGTGCAACTCAACCAAGTTTATACACTGCTACAAAAACTAGAGTATTTAGCTTGTCATACTGAAAAACCCACAGAACCAATTTCTGAAACGCAATTGCTGCATGCAATAAGTCATAATGAGATAACGCCGTTTTATCAACCAAAAGTAAACCGTAATAGTAATAAAGTTGAAAGCATAGAAGTATTAGCCAGAATAGTGACCGCGGAACAAGGCGCAGTACTTTTACCGGAGCGATTTATTTGTGTCGCTGAAGATCTAGATTTAATTAACCTAATCACATTTCAGTTGTTTGAAAAGGCAACAGGCGATTTCTCAGAAATAAAAACTCGTTTAGGCTACAAACTTAAACTGGCTTTTAATTTGTCTCCCTGCCAGCTAGAAGATTTAAGCTGCCCAGATAAGCTGGCTTTAATTTTACATCTTAATCAATTGACCCCAAGTGAAATTATTTTAGAGATCACAGAACAGCATGCTTTATCCAGTTCAGCACAGCTAGAAACTCTAAACCGTTTGCGAATGCGTGGTTTTGGTATTTCTCTTGATGATTTTGGCACTGGGTTTACCAATGTACAACAATTAAAAACACTGCCTTTTACTGAGGTGAAAATAGATCGTACCTTGATCAGTAATATTGAAAGTGATTTATTTTCTCAGGTCATTGTTAGTAGCTTAGTGAATATAGCTATTCAAGATGACTTAACAATTGTCGCTGAAGGCATTGAGCGCGTTGAGGAGCTTGAATACTTGGAGCGTTTTAAAGAGCACATTTTAATGCAGGGCTTTTTGATCAGTCGCCCAAAAGGCAAAACTGAATTTATTCGCTGGGCGCAATCATGGCTACATATGGTTTCATTAAATAGTCATAGCCGACGTTAATTTTTTCGTTTCGCCATGGTATTCTCAGCGCTTAACAATTTATTGCTACTTTCCAAGCGCTGACGCCACATTTGCTTAGCAACTGCTTGCATATTAGCTGATTGATCATGCTCGTCTACAATTTCAAAGCCCATTAACGCTTCAATCATATCTTCGAGCGTCACAATCCCCTGCACATCACCATATTCATCTACCACTAAGCAAATATGAGTGCGCTCAGCTAACAAAGTATGTAATAAAGTAGGTACATATAAGGTCTCTGGCACAGTATAAATAGGTTTTATCAACTTGCTGATTTTATAGTTCTCGCCCAATCGATGATACGCCAACATAATATCGTTTTTATGTACAAAACCGATAATATCATCACCATTTTTATCATATACCAACACTCGAGAAAACGATGCTGAACCATGCTCAGCTAAATACTGATTTACAGTTAAATCTTTATGCACTTTAAACAAGACGGTACGCGGGGTAAGTAATGAATCTAATTTAGCGTGGCGAAAATGCAATAAACTACGGATGATTTCAGACTCTTCCTGATGCAAAGCACCTGATTGCGACCCCATATCAGCCATAGCTTCAATTTCTTGACGAATATAATACTCTTCGTTGTAATTACGGCCCAATATACCGGTGAGTTTTTCAGCAAGCCACACAAAAGGCTTTAGTGCGATGACTAAATACTGTAATGCTTGGGTCACCATAGGTGCAAGCGTTCGCCAATGCTTTGCGCCCAGAGTTTTTGGAATAATTTCTGACAGCACCAATACTAACAATGTCATTATCGCCGAAGCAATTCCCACCGCCGCATCAGAAAAAACCACCGCGGCTTGTGCCCCTACACCGGCAGCACCTGCAGTATGGGCAACCGTATTTAAGGTTAAAATAGCAGCTAAAGGCTGATCTACATTGGTTTTTAATTGCTCAAAACGTTTGGCTAGCTTAGGCTTTTTTTTACGCAATACTGCGACATAGCTTGGCGTAATACTCAATAGTACGGCTTCCATAATCGAACATAAAAAAGAAATCGTAATCGCCGCAACCATGTAAACGATTAATAATGTCACTGTTACCCCTTAGCCAGTCAGTCAATTATACCCCCTTAGGTATACACCTTACCAAGTGTAGCCCCTAACCTCAAACCTTACGCTGCTGAGCAATGAAATCCATCGCAGAGCACTTTTTGGCACCACAACCACATGCTATATTAAATTAAATTCCCTACATCAGGCTCAATAATGAATTTTAGTTCACTATGGCGCGGTAAAGCACCTCGCCTAACAACCACATTCGCGGTGTTAACTTTAAGCACATTAAGTAGCGCTTTAGTCGCTGCACCATTAGATAAAGCAGATATTAAGTTTATTGGCCCAATTGCAGCCGACATGCAGCTAAAGCCATATCAAACTGAGCATCAAGATGCGATTATTAACGCACTATTACCTAGCATTCAACAACCAACAACAAGTATTACGGTATTTGGCGAAAAATTAAAGTGGCAAACCTTAGACAAAGTAAATGCGTTAACTCTTGGTGGTCTACAAGCATTAAAGTTTACCGCTCATGCAGAGCGCTTTAGCCAAGGCACATTGACACTTAAAGGTATCGAAAAAGCGCAGTTGTTTATCGATGGTGAAAAACAATCAGTCACAAAAGAAAGCTATGAACTTGCATTACCGCAAGGCGATCACCAAATAGTGATTATTGCTGAACAAGTTGCTAATTGGCACGATGTTGACGTTGATTTCAACCCTAAAGCAGCAATTGATAGATTAACTTTTAGCAATAAAGAGCAACACGGTTTATCTGCTAAACAACTGTTTGATGCCACAACGGTTAGTTCACTATCTTTAGCACCTGATGCCAAACACTATTTAGTGGCAAAACGTCATTATCAGGATAGCACTGGCAATCAAGCAAATGTGATCACAGAGCTAAAAAATTATGATAATCAAACAGTTTACCGTTTTGAGTCGGGTCAACCGAGTAACATTATTTGGAGCCCCGATAATAATTATTTAGTCTATCTATTAGATGGAAAGTTAAAGCAATTAAATCGAAAAACCCTTAATCTTAAAGTGATTGCCAGCAACCTAGAGGGCGCGGGTGACTTTGCATATTACGATAACAACAGCTTAATCTTCAGCTGGTCCAAATCACCAGCAGCTGATAACAGCCTAACTAAACACTACCAAGGTTTACAAGATCGTTGGTCATATGCCCGCACAACCTCGCAAGCTTACTTATTAGATATAAGTACAGGCCTGAGTAAAACAATAAGCCAAGGACCACTTAGTCACAGTATTGAAGATTTTAATAGCAAACGTGGTACGGTATTACTGAGTCGTGGTGTGCAAGTAATGCAAGCGTCGACTCACCCCACCACTGAGTTAGTGGAATTGAATATTGCCAATGCGAGCAACACAGTTATTGGTCAGTTTGCTACGTTTAATCAAGCTAAATACACAGGTGATGACATTTATGTCACTGCGGGTCCTGATTTTAAAGATGGTTTAGGCAGAAACCTACCTGAGAATATGCTTGCTAACAACTATGATGGACAGCTTTACCTATTAACTGATCATGGTAAAAATGCAGCACCATTAAGTCGTGAATTTGATCCTGCCATTGGTCAACTTGAAGTGCTCGCTAATGGCGATGCCCTCATTAAAGTCACTGAGCAAGATACGATTGCTTTGTACTTGTACGATAAAAGCAAACAACGCTTTAGCAAACTCAAAACAGGTTTTGATGTAGTTGAACAATTCAGTTTTTCAAACAACCGCAGCCCAGCTATTTTAGTTAGCGGCTCTAATGCATCATCTCCACAGCAATTAAAACAGTTAAGTATTAATAAAAACACCGCAACCACATTGTGGGATTCTAAACCACAAGCGTATGCAAATACCGATATAGCCAGCTTAGATGAATTTAACTTCATCAATACCGCAGGTGTTGAAATTAAAGGTCGTGTTTACTTTCCAAGCAATCTTGATAAGAACAAACACTACCCAGCATTAGTATATTACTATGGCGGTACATCACCGGTTACTCGTGGTTTTACTGGGCGTTATCCTTTCAATTTATGGGCAGAGCATGGCTATGTGGTTTATGTAGTGCAACCGACCGGTGCAACTGGATTTGGCCAACAGTTCTCTGCTAAGCATGTGAATGCGTGGGGTCAATATACTGCTGACGATATTATGCAAGGTACCCAAGCACTATTAAAACAGTATCCATTTATTGATAAAAATCGTTTAGGTAATTTAGGCGCATCATACGGTGGCTTTATGACTATGTTACTGACCACTAAAACAGACATGTTTAGTGCCTCAATCGCACACGCGGGGATTTCTAATATTACCTCGTATTGGGGTCACGGTTGGTGGGGCTATTTATATTCTGGCGAAGCCTCTAAAAACAGCTATCCTTGGAATAATAGTGAACTATACAGCCAACATAGTCCGGTTTTCCATGCAGACAAAGTAACCACACCGCTACTGCTATTACATGGTGATGCTGATACCAATGTACCTGTAGGCGAAAGTCACACTATGTATACTGCGCTGAAACTACTAGGCAAAGATGTTGACCTTATTGAATATAAAGGGGCAGACCATCAAATTTTTGCTCGCGATCAACGCTTTGATTGGTGGGATACTATGCTTGCCTACTTCGATAAGCATTTAAAAGAGCAACCACAGTGGTGGCAGTACTTATACCCTGAAAAGTAGCTTTTATTCTGTTCAACAGGTAAACCTAGTATGTTTACCTGTTGATAATAATTAAATAATCACCTAAATAGTGCATAAATACTAAAAATCGCCCTTCTCACCTTTTACGAATGAGTGATAACATAGAGGCATCATTAAAGGTAATTAAGATACTATGACTATTCATGTTTTATTGGTTGAAGATGACGAACTATTAGTAAAACGTATATTCAATCATTTTGCAGAGACTGAATTTTGCATTGAAAATGATGCGACTGGCGCTGATGCCTTAGCAATAGTGCAATCTCGCGCTAATAATCATGATGCCATATCATTAGCAATTATTGACATAGTATTACCTAAACGTGATGGCTTACATTTAGCAAAAGAACTCAACACCCTCACAGACATTGGTGTGATCATGCTTTCAAGCAGAGATTCTCAAGCCGATCGTATTGCCGGACTTGCCCAAGGCGCTGATGACTATATTTGTAAACCAGTTGATTTATTAGAGCTTGAACTACGTATAAGAGCACTTTATAAGCGCTTGAAAAGCAATAATAACAGTAGCGATGAAAGCGAAGAATTCATTGAATATGCTGACTTCAAACTGCATCCAGACAACCGCACTTTAATCACTGCTAATGGCATTGAATCTAGGCTCACTGAAGCGGAACATAAAGTGTTAATTTGTTTGATCTCAAACGCAGGAAAAGCCACGTCTCGTGAAAAAATATCAGAAGAAATTGGCCAGCCAGATTGGAGTCCAAATGACAGAACTGTTGATGTTTTAATTGGCCGCTTACGTAAAAAACTGAGCGATGAAAAAGACCAAAAACGCATCGTTACGGTACGCGGTAAAGGCTACATGCTGTCAATTTAATGCAATCTAACCACTAATACTGGGTCAATTGTGATAACAAACGTTCAAATGCACGATAATTGAGTGCCTCTTTTAGTTCATCTAAACTAATATTATCTTGCCCTTTTAGATCACTAATTGTTCGCGCTACTTTGATCACTCGATGATAAGAGCGTGGCGATAATGATAGCTTTTCACTGGCTTTAGCTAAAAACTGTAACTCCGGCGCTGCAAGCGCACAATGCACACTCATTTCTTTATTATTAAGTCGCGCATTGACTTTACCTTGGCGACGCAATTGCAGATTATATGCCGCCTCGACCCGCGTGCGCACAGTCGCACTACTTTGTTCTTCTTGAGTGCTTTGCAATTGCGCACTGCTTAAACGTGGTAGCTCTATTTGTAAATCAATACGGTCAATAAATGGTCCTGATACCCGCGATAAATAACGCATAACTTGATCCGGAGTTGCGCGCTTATCATTATGACAACCCGTAGGACTTGGATTAAGAGCCGCAATTAATTGAAACTGTGCAGGAAACTCCATTTGCCTTGCCGCTCTTGAAATCGTTACAGTGCCTGTCTCCATTGGCTCGCGTAATGAGTCAAGCACCTTACGTTCAAACTCAGGTAGTTCGTCAAGAAATAATACGCCATTATGTGCCAGTGAAATCTCCCCTGGTTTTGGGTTTGAAGAGCCTCCGACTAGCGCCACAGCGGAGCATGTGTGATGAGGATTACGAAATGGTCGCTTGCGCCAGTTAGTTAGATCGACACTTTGACCAATAATTGAATACAACGCTGCAGTGGAAAGTGCCTCATCATCGGACATGCCCGGCATAATAGTCGGCATACGTTGCGCGAGCATTGACTTACCCGTACCAGGTGGCCCCAAAAAAAGTAAATTATGGCCACCCGCCGCAGCGATTTCTAACACTCTTTTTGCGCCGGGCTGGCCTTTTACATCACTTAAATCAATTAAGAACTCAACACCGCTATGTTGCTGTTCTGGGTAGCTAATATTAAGAGGTAAAGGCTGCTGATTAAGTAAATCACTCCATACTTCTTGGATAGAAGAGACCGCTTTGCGCTCAACGCCATTTACTAAACTCGCTAAACTGTCATTTACTAAAGGTAAAAAACAACAACGCCCTTGTGCTTTAGCAGCTAAAACTGATGGGAGTATTGCATTCACGCCACGCACTTCGCCATTCAGTGCCAGCTCACCATAAAATTCATAGCGTTCAATATCAGTGCAAACAATTTGCTCTGAAGCGATGAGAATACCAACCGCAATCGCTAAATCAAAACGCCCCCCCTCTTTGGGTAAATCAGCAGGTGCTAAATTGACTGTAATGCGTTGGTCTGGAAAACCAAATTTAGAGTTTTCTAATGCGCTGCGTACACGATCTTTGGCTTCTTTTACTGAGGCTTCGGGCAAACCTACAATATGAAATGCTGGTAAACCATTACCTAGATGCACCTCAACGATCACTTCAGGTGCTTGAATACCCACTTGGGCACGAGAATAAATTCGAGCTAATGACATCCTTTGTCCCTGTAACGTTCTGTTCTTTACAGTCTAGTCAGGATATTTAAAAATATGTAGTGTTAGTTGCCATTTCATTGCTGCAAGGCGTAACAGCAAGGTAGTTAACATCGCTAACACCATCGCTATCTCTGTCTCAATGTTCAATACAATTGCTTGGGTATAAACAATACCACCAGCAATACAAGTAATTGCATATAGCTCACCTTTTAATAGCATAGGAATATTGCCTGCCAACACATCTCGCGTTACCCCGCCAAAGCAACCGGTGATCACCCCCATAATAATTGCGGTTGTAGCTGGCATCCCCGCGAGCAATGCTTTTTGCGCCCCCATTACAGCAAAGAACGCTAAACCAAACGCATCTGCAACTTGTAAATGATATAAAGGAATTGATTTTTGCTTATTGATCAATCGCGTGGTAACAAAGACAGATGCAAATATCGCGATAAAATAACTTTGGTCGTGTAACCAAAATACCGGAACATCTAAAATCAAATCTCGAATTGTGCCACCACCTATCGCGGTGACCGTCGCCAGTACCACGACTCCAAAGCCATCCATTTTTTTATCATAGGCAATTAAAGTGCCTGACATGGCAAATACGGCGATGCCAATTAAATCAAACCAATGATAAAGTTCAGTCATATATCCAAGCCATCCCAAGATGCGAATCGAAGTTAAAATAAACAGTGCTTAACGACGCCGTTTTAGCACAATAAATCCAAAGTTATAAGTGAACTTTAGATTTATTGCTATTTCTATTAATTCAGTAACTGCTGCGCTGTTTGCAACTGCTTATAACGTACGACCAATGTAATGCCACGCAGTAGCATAAAGCAGGTCATTGCTAACCAAAGCGCATGATTTTGCCAAGCATTAAACACCCAAAACACGCCAAAGAATCCAACTAATGCTGAAATTAGCATGGTATTTCGCATATCTTGAGCTCTGGTTAGGCCAACAAAAATACCATCAAACAAAAAGCAACTCATTGCCGCTAATGGCATAAAAATCAACCATGGTAAGTATTCATTGGCGGCTTTGATCACTTCAGGAATATCTGTTAATAAGGTAATAATTTGCGAACCAAACAATGCAAAAAACACGCTATAACAAAAAGCAAATAGCATTCCCCAAAATACGCTTATTTTTACCCATAAGTTTATACGCCGTACGCTATGTTGACCTTTTGCTTGGCCAACTTTTGCTTCACTTGCATAGGCAATACCATCAAGAGCAAAGCTCACTAGCATTAAAAAGTTCAGTAATACAGCATTTACCGCAAGCGTTACCTCGCCAATGCGTGCACCATAGAAGGTCATAAAGCTAAAACACAGTTGTAAAATTAAGGAGCGAATAAAAATATCACGGTTAAGACTTAATAACGCCCACATTTTATCTCGGCTAAACCACCCACCTAAAAATAGCGGCACAGTCATTTTTTTCGCCAACCTAAAAACCAAGAATAATGCAAATAATAGCGCGGTATAATCGGCAATCAACGATGCCCAAGCAGCTCCGGCGACTTGCCAATCTAAGTACACAACAAAATAAATATCTAAAACAATGTTGGTGATATTAGTAACTAGTAATAAATAAAAAGGCCCTTTACCGTAATGAATCCCTAACATCCAAGCTAATAATACCAAGTTACATAATGCCGCTGGTGCACTAAAAATACGAATTTCAAAATAACTATAAGCTTGTGCGAGCACCTGCGCACTGGAACCAGAAAGGTAAGCTATGGCATTTTTAATAAGTGGCGATAAAGCAATTAAAGAAAATGCCACGATAAGCGCTAATACTAAACTGCGCTTTAATAATCCGGCTAATTGAGGATAATCTTTCTTGCCATAAGCTTGCGCAACCAGCCCTGTGGTACTCATGCGTAAAAAGCCCGCCAACCAAAATAGCAATGAAATTACCGTGGCGCCCAAGGCAATTCCGGCAAGAAAATGAGCACTACCAAGATGCCCTATTACTGCAGTATCAACTATTCCTAACAGTGGCACGGTTATATTTGATAATATCATTGGACCAGCTAACAACAGCAAGCTTTTATGGTGTGCTTTATGACGATTAAGAAATTTTTTCACAGTCTGCTATCGATCCTCTTTTGTCTATCTTTACCTGCTCACAGCGCAGTTATTTTACAGTATCACCATGTCAGTGAGACCCTGCCAGCAGTCACCAGTGTCAGTGCAGAAACCTTCACTGAGCATTTAAACTATCTAAAACAGCATGACTTTAACGTAGTGCCACTGAATGAATTACTATCTGCTTTACAACAAGGCCAAAGTTTACCAGATAAAACCGTCGCTATTACCTTTGATGATGGTTACAACAATAATTATGAACAAGCAGCGCCGATATTAGAAAAGTTTGCTTACCCCTATACGATTTTCGTTAATCCAAAATTGATTGATGAAGGTAAAGGCTATGTAATGGGCTGGAATAAACTCAGAGAACTTGCCAAAAAAGGTGCTCTGATCAGCAATCACAGCGCACAACATGATTACCTACATCGTAAATTAGCCGATGAAACACCCCAACAATGGCAGGCGCGTATTAAGCAAGATATTTTGTCATCACAACAACGGATCAAAGAAGAAATTGGCCATGACTATAAATACTTAGCATATCCATATGGCGAGTTTAATAACCAATTACAAAGTTTAGTGAAAGAGTTGGGCTTTATTGGTATTGGCCAACACTCTGGTGCCATCAACAAAGACTCTGATTTTAGCCGTTTACCACGCTTTCCGGCTTCTGGGTTTTATAGCAAGCTTGATACGCTAGTGACCAAACTAAACTCTCGCGCATTTTCAATCCAAGAGCTTACTTATATTGATAGCGTGACCAGCCAAAACCCACCTCAGATCAGCATTAAATTTAATATGGGAGACTTTCATAAAAGTCAGCTAGCTTGTTATGTATCGGGCATCGGTCAGGCAAAACTAAACTGGTCAGCAGCTGATACTGTGACCATAAATTCACCGAAAAATTTAGCTCAAGGGCGATCACGATTTAACTGCACAGCACCATCAATTGCTCATAAGAATAGCTATTATTGGTTTTCACAACCGTGGGTAATTGTGCAGTAAAAATATAATCCCTTGATAATTATCAACCTGAGCCCGGGATAATCAGCTCAAGTTTATAAGGTGACTACTTTTTCATTGCTTGGTTTAGTAGATGCTGCGTCACTTTATCAAGCGAGACCACCGCTAAAGCTGCTCCGATCTCTACAGCGGCTTTAGGCATGCCCCATACCACTGACGATAGTTCATCTTGCGCTACGGTATAAGCACCATGCTGTTTTAGCGCCAGTAAACCTTGCGCACCATCGCTCCCCATACCCGTTAATAAAGCTGCGATGGTATTTTTAGGGCACACTTTAACCAGCGAGTTAAACAATACATCAACCGCAGGACGATGACGGTTAACCGGCTCGCTCTCATCAAGCTGACAATATAAGCTGCCTCCTTGCTGTATAACGCTTAAGTGTTGACCACCCGGGGCGATAAACGCCCAGCCAGCTTTTAACTTATCGCCTTGCTGCGCCTCTTTGACATTGATAGTACATGTCCTATCCATGCGCAAAGCAAATGAACTACTAAACACAGGTGGAATATGCTGCGTGATAACGATCGGAGGGCAGTTTTCTGGCATTCTTATTAGCACCTCTTTAATCGCCTCTGTTCCTCCTGTTGAAGCTCCAATCGCCAAAACCTTATTGATACTAAACTGTGCATTACTTAACGTTTCGATAGGTTGTACTTGGCTTAATTTAAAAGGCCGTACTCTTGCCGACGCTGCCGTACGGACCTTTTGTTGCACTAATTTAGCATACTGGCTTAATTGCTCAGATACATTGACTGTCGGCTTAGCTATAAAATCAACTGCCCCTAATTCTAGCGCCTCCAAAGTCATCGGTGAACCTTTTTGGGTGAGCGTTGATATCATTACCACAGGCATAGGCCGTAGACGCATTAGGTTTTTCAAAAAACTAATGCCATCCATTTTCGGCATTTCAATATCTAAAGTCAGCACATCGGGATTAAGTTGCTTAATCATTTCTCGTGCTTGATAAGGGTCTTCTGCACACCCTACGACCTGAATATCATCAGCCTGGTGCAGTACCTCCGTCAATACTCGTCGAATCAATGGCGAGTCATCAATCACTAACACCTTGACCATTTTTTACCCCTTAAAATAACTCAATATCGGTTTTAGAATCTTGTTCTTCGATATCATGTAAATAACGGACTTCGCGTTTTTCAATCACATCAGTGTGCATGTCGCGCAATTTTTTAACCTGCGCTTTGCCTGTTTGAGGGTTAAAATTGACCTTACGCGGCCAAGGCCCCCCCACATCATGAGACACTAATTCTAGCCCTTCTTCTTGCACATAAGAGTAAGCAAAGCGAATATTACCAAGGCCAATATCTGTCATCGAGCGAATAATTTTACCGCCGCCAAACAGTTTTATTTTTAGATTTTGCCTAGAGGCGCCATTTTTAAGTACTTCATTAATTAAAAACTCCATCGCCCAGTTACCATAACGACAATTTAAGTTATGCGCACTAGTTGGCTCTACGCCTTTTTCAATCGGTAACATAAAGTGATTCATGCCACCCACACCAAGCTTGTCATCATAAATGCAAGCAGCAATACATGAACCTAGCACAGTGGAAATCACCTCATCGTTTTTTGACACGTAAAACTCACCGGGCAATACTTTAGCAATAACTTGCCGCTGACCTGAGTCCCAAAACCGCTTAATATGCTCAAACCCATGTAATACTGGCTTAAAATGACTATCCATAAATCACCTTCTGATACATAGTTTTACCTAAGTTTTTAAACTCACTATGCTCCTTTCCCATGGTTTCAGAATGACCTAATAATAGGTACCCATGTTCAGCTAAAATATGACAATAACGGTGGAATAACTGATCTTTTGTTTCTTTATCAAAATAAATCACCACATTACGACAAAAGATCACGTCAAAAGGCCCTTTCATTGGCCAGTCTTGTAATAAATTCAACCGCTTAAAATGAATTTTTTGCTGTAATTCAGGTTTAACTTTGAATAACTCACCATCTTTAGTTTTTAAAAACCAGCGCTGTAATTGATGTTGTTCAAGTCCATTCACATTAGCCGCAGTGTAGGTACCTGATTGTGCTTTAGCTAATACATTTGAATCCAAATCAGTGGCTAAAATTTTCACATCCCAATCGGCTGGAAATAACCCATGTAAGGTCATAGCTAAAGAATAGGGTTCTTCCCCAGTTGAACAACCTGCAGACCATATCCGAACTCGCCGAGTGCTTTTATTTGTCACTAATAACTTGGGTATTACATGGGATTGCAAATAATCAAAATGATGTGATTCACGAAAAAAAGAAGTCAGATTAGTTGTTATTGCATTGATAAAATCACTAAATTCTTGCTCTTTATGTGCCTCTAAATAAGCTAAATACTGTTTAAAATTTGTCAGCTGCAATGTTCTGAGCCGACGAGCAAGACGTGAATAGACCATTTCTCGTTTATGATCACCTAATACAATGCCACACGCGTCATAAACTATTGCAGCTATTTGCTTGAAATCATGGTCGGTTAGTAAAAACTCTTTCATTACAATTACTCGCAATAGGCGTGACTGAGCTGCGATTGAATATTAACAAAATTGCTAAAAGTTAAGACTCTGGATTTTTCAAAGTACAGAGGCTTAACTAGTAATGCGATTGCAAAAAACGTTAAAATTCCTCCCATTCATCAGCTGAATTAGCAAAGTTATTACCTCGCGCTTTACTACGGATATTATTACTACGTGGTGGCGCGGTAGTAGGAGTTACTGATGCAGTATTAATTACAGCGTCTTGCTGACTTATAGTAAAAAAGTTCAGTAACCGGGTCATATCATTCGCTTGCTCTGACATTGACTCGCTGGCCGCTGATGCTTGCTCAACTAAGGCCGCATTTTGCTGGGTCATTTCATCCATTTGCGAAATAGCTTTGTTGACTTGCTCAATACCTGAACTTTGCTCTTCGGATGCTGCTGCAATATCAGATATCATTTCAGTTACTTTTTGCACTGCAATAACAATTTCTTTTAAAGTGGCTCCTGATTCATTAACTAATAAAGTGCCATCTTCAACCTTACCAACGCTATCTCTGATCAACTCTTTAATTTCTTTTGCAGCACCCGCTGAACGCTGCGCTAAATTACGCACTTCCCCAGCAACAACAGCAAAGCCACGGCCTTGCTCACCAGCTCTTGCAGCTTCAACAGCGGCATTAAGAGCTAATAAATTAGTTTGAAAGGCAATCTCGTCAATCACACTAATAATATCGGCAATTTTTTTACTCGACTCATTAATTGCCGACATGCTGATCACCGCGCGATTAACAACTTCGCCACCTTGCTGCGCTTTATCGCGCGTTTCTTCAGCTAATTCATTAACCACTTTTGCATTATCAGCATTTTGACGTACTGTACTGGTCATTTCCTCCATGCTTGATGCTGTTTCTTCAAGCGATGATGCCTGCTCTTCAGTACGCTGGCTTAGATCAGCGTTGCCTTGAGATATTTCCTCAGCTCCACTTGCCACTAAGGTTGCCGAGGTATTAATACGATTAATGACTTCCGTTAATTTATCAGCCGTGGTATTGGCATCACGCTTAAGCTTTTCAAACGAGCCCTGATACTCTTGCTCTATGCGTTGTGATAAGTCACCATTGGCCATCGCATCAAGCATATTACCAGTACCGGTGACAGCATCATCAACAATACCAATTAAACCATTTAGGCCTTTAGCTAAGCGTAAAAAGAAACCGCCTTTACCTTGCTCTGTAACACGGGCTTCAAGATTACCTTTACCTGCCGAGCTAACTAAATCAGCCATCTCTTTTTCCATTGCCACTTCAGCTGTTCGATCTTCCCATTCCACCACAGTGCCGATTCGTTCATTTTCTGAGTTAAAAATAGGGTTAGCAACTAAACCAAAAGTGCGCCCGCCAACCAGTATCTCTGCACTGTAAGTATCGGTTAGCTTGCTTAACAGATTGCGTTGATGCGCTGGATTTTTATGAAATACATCAATGTTTTGCCCTAATAACTGGCTACTATCAAAATTAGGTAAATCGCGACGTAAATCTTGCTCAGCGTTGCGCATCATATTTTGCACCGCTTCATTCATATAAATAATATCGTTTTTCGTATTTGCAATCATGGTATTTGTTGCAACTCGATCCAGAGCTTGACGCACCCTAAGATTTTCTTCAGCAGCACGTTTTTCAGCAGTCGCTTTTTTAATACTTTCGGTTAAATCTTGCCACTCAATTATAGTTCCTAATCGTTTGCCTTCTTTATTAAACCAAGGGGTCGCAATAATATTAAAAATTAATGATGCAATTTCTAGTTTTGATTCAATAGAGTCGGTCAAGTTTGTATACAACTGAGCCTGCTGTGCTGTATTTTCAAAAAATGCCGTAATACTTGAGCCCACTATACTATTGACGGAAAAATCACCTAGTACACTCTGTAGCTCACCTTGTCTGGCTTGGAGCATTTGTTTTAATTGATTATTAGCAAACACTATCTGTAAATCATTGTCTGCCATCATCACACTCGCCTGGCAGATCGTTAATGCGCTCGATAGATCAGCATCCCTTTTAGATTCTTTTTCTAATTCTTTTTGAGCTGTGATGTCTGTCGCATATTTAACCACCTTATAAGGTTTGCCACTGAGATCAAATATTGGATTATAAGATGCTTGGATCCATACCTCACTGCCATCTTTAGCAATACGTAAATACTCACCGGAGTCAAATTCACCACGACCTAATTTTTGCCAAAACAGTTGGTATTGCTCACTTTTAGCAACCTCAGGCTCAATAAATATACGATGATGCCGCCCGACTATTTCCTCTAACTGATAACCAAATGTCTGCAAAAAGTTGTCATTCGCGGTCAACACGCTGCCATCTAAATCAAACTCAATCACCGCTTGAGATTTGCTAATAGCAGCAATTTGCCCCGCAGCTTCAACAGCGACCATCTTTTGCGCCGAAATATCACTGGCAAATTTCACAACTTTTATAACATTTCCATGCTCATCCTTAACGGGATTATAAGTTGCTTGGATCCACACTTCTTTGCCACTTTTACTGATCCGCTTAAACTCATCAGCAATAAACTCTCCGTCTTTCAAGCTTTGCCAAAAGCTTTTATATTCACTGCTCTGAGCTTCTTTTTTAGATACAAATATTGAATGATGCTGGCCCTGAATTTCTTCTAAGGGGTAACCCATTACATCTAAAAAGTTATTATTCGCCGTAATAATTATGCCGCTAGGTTCAAACTCAATCACCGCAAGTGACTTATTTAATGCCGTAACGATTAAATCATTATTTGATTTTTTAGAATTACTAAACCACCCCATGCCCATCACCTTCTTGTTGATCACCATTTGCTATATTTAGTATTTGGCTAAATATCCATTGTTTTTTGCAGGTCCAATAACGCGACCATCTTCTCACCGACATTCACTAACCCTGCGATAAATTCAGCATTCTCTGAGCCGCTAAAGTTAGGCACCGTCTTCGCATCTTGCTCTACAATACTGTAAACATCAGATACGGCATCGACTACCATTCCCATAATCTTGCTATTTTGCTCAAAAATTACTTTCACTACGATCACCACTGTTAAAGGTCCATAGTCAATCGTCGCTAAGCCAAACCGTAATCTAAGATCTAAAATAGGTACTATGGTGCCACGTAGATTAATCACCCCTTTTACATAATCTGGGGCATTCGGGATCTCGGTGATCTCCTCCCAACTGCGAATTTCTTGAACAGTTAAAATATCAACACCGTATTCTTCATCAGCCATAATAAAGGTTAAAAACTGCTTAACTCCTTGGGCCTGTTCAAGCATTATTTTGTTATCTAATTCGCTGTGCGCAGAGATCATGAAGCCTCCAAGTTGGCTTGCGATTCAATAATCAATTCTTGGCTACCGGGTTTTCTTAATCCTGATAATTTAATTAAGCCGCTGATATCGACAATCAACGAAACCCGACCATCCCCTAATATAGTGGCACCTGACACGCCATCTACTTTTTGGTAATTAGCTTCTAAACTTTTAATCACTACTTGTTGCTGTGACAATAAATCGTCAACTAACAAACCAATTTTTTGGTTATCGCTTTCAACCACCACTAACAAGGTTTTATCAAGCGTTTCTATCGCACCTTGATGATTAAAAATACTGTATAAACGCAAGATAGGAATGTATTCATCACGCAGTCTAAGTACATCTAGGTCTTTACCCACTCGGCTGACTTTGCTGATATCTATTTGTAATGATTCAACAATAGATATTAATGGAATAATATAGGTGTGCTTTGCAACCCTCACTAACTGACCATCTAAAATAGCCAGAGTAAGTGGCAAGCGAATAGTAAAGGTAGACCCAACACCTGCAGCAGATGACACTTCAACCGAGCCATTGAGTGATTGGATATTACGCCTGACCACATCCATACCAACACCACGTCCGGATATATCACTTACCTCATCTGCGGTTGAAAAACCGGGCATAAAAATGAGCTCATTAATTTCATCATCATCCAACTCATCAGCTTCGCTTACGAGCCCATTAGCAAACGCTTTTTGTTTAATCTTTACAGTATTAAGGCCTTGTCCGTCATCCATGATCTCTATAACAATATTGCCACCTTGGTGAAATGCATTAAGTGTGACTGTACCGACTGGGTCTTTACCTGCAGCAAGGCGCTGATCAACCGTTTCTAGCCCATGATCCAGCGAATTTCGTACTAAGTGCACCATAGGATCTGATATTTTTTCCATTACAGTTTTATCAAGCTCGGTCTGTTCACCTAACAGTTTTAGCTCAACTTGCTTATTTAGCTTTTGCGAAATATCTCGTACTAAACGCGGAAAACGACTAAATACAAAGCTGATTGGCAGCATTCGGATACGCATTACATTTTCTTGTAAATCACGAGTATTATGAGCCAATTGCGCTAAACCTTCCTGCAAAGAGGCGATAGTCGCTTCGGTGATCTCTTGTTGACCAATTTGGCTCAACATGGCTTGAGTGATAACCAGCTCTCCAACCATATTGATCAATGAATCAACTTTATCTATGCCTACTCTGATTGAAGTAGATTCTGCAGCTGGAGTGCTTGCTTTGACCGCAGTGCCTTTTTTTATTGGTTTAACCGCAGCAACATTGACAACTGCAGGGGCTGAAGTTGAATTACGGTTTTCCTCAATTACATCAGGTGTTGTAATTTGCGCATCATCATCATCAGCAAATAACCCTCCGCACAACGCGATGGTAATATCAGCATCATCTTCAACCCACTCAAATATTTCTCGAATCGCACTCTCATCTTTTGCTGTGTTTAAAAAGAATCGCCAAGATAAAAAACAATCATCGGGACTTAAATCAGCAATGTCAGGGATCTCATTATTGAAAGCTTGAGTCTCTAAATCGCCCAATTCAGCCAACTCACTGATCATATACAGTGGCTCATTGCCTGTTTTAAATAAATGATGATGTGGTTTAAAATCAATCTGATAGGTGTTTAGCGCAAGTTGAGCGGGGCTAGCAGTGACTTCCAGTTTATTTTTTTCGCCTTGATCTACCCCTAAAATCTGTTCAAACTTAATTCTCAGTGCAATAGCTTCGTCTAAATTAGGTTCTTGCTCTGCTTGTAAGCCACGAAGTAACTCCCGCAAGCAATCAACAGATTTAAGTAATAGGTTAACATGCTCTGCGGTAAGCTCTCGTTTCCCCTCACGAATTTGATCTAACAGGGTTTCTAGCACATGAGTAAAGTCAGACACAGAGTTAAAACCAAATGTACCACTGCCGCCTTTGATAGAATGCGCAGCACGAAAAATGGTATTGATTGTTTCTAAATCTTCTTCGCCAGGTACCAAGTTTAATAACTCAGCTTCCATCGCATCTAAGCCTTCAAAACTTTCCTCAAAGAAGACTTCAAAAAATTGAGTTAAATCTATACTCATACCCCATCCCCTAGATTAGCGAATTACTTTTTTTAAAACCGCTAATAACTGTTCAGGATTAAAAGGTTTAACTATCCAGCCTGTTGCACCAGCAGCTTTCCCTTCTACTTTTTTGTCCATTCCTGATTCTGTTGTTAGCATTAGCAATGGCGTAAATTTATAGTTTGGTAAGGTGCGTAACTCCCTGATCAAAGTAATACCATCCATCACTGGCATGTTGACATCGGAAATCACAGCATCAAAACCTTGTTGTTTTGCGATGCTAAGTGCTTCACTTCCGTCCTTTGCCTCAGTGACATCAAAACCCGCCTTTTTCAGTGTAAAACTCACCATTTGACGCATCGATGCCGAATCATCCACGGCTAAAATTCTTTTCATATGAACTCCTTAATCTGCATTTTCTAGTATTAGATATTCACTCAGGCCTAAGCGATTAATGGCATTTTTTAAAGGCTCACTTTGCCCAACCCAAATAATTTTGTGATGTACGCACAGCAAGTGCTTTTGCAGAGCACACAATAGTTGAATCGAGGCAGTATCTACGCGTACAACTTCACTAATGTCTAAACAAACATCATCATTGCGGTGTAATTCTTGTAATAAATCTTGGTGTAAGTTTTCAACTTGGGTGATTGCTAGTTCAGCGGGAAGCTTCATCATATTGTTCGCACTTTCCATGTTTAACCAATTCATAACAAAAGCTTAGACTGAGTTAGTAAAAATGCCATAAATGCGTTGAAAAAAGAGTGAAATTATTTACAGGGGGGATAAAAGAAAAACAAAAAAGGAGCTAAACGCTCCTCGAAAATAATTAAAATATACTTATTCTATTAATAATGATCCGCAATCTGTTTAAACTCAGTTATTAATAATTTAGCATTAATTAATGGCACACTGCCCTGTTTAAATTCAGGTTTAAATATGGCCCTTACCGCCCCTTGAGGATCAACCATCGCAATTGAAGCACTATGGTCAACGGCATATTCTTGCTCATCACTATTACTAATTGCGTAAATCAAACCTAACTCTCTAACTAGTGGAAATAGATCTTTATGTTCCCCTGAGACCGCTAAAAAATCAGGATTAAAATAATCAATGTAGGCTTTGCGTTTAGCGACTGTATCGCGTTTTGGATCGACCGCTAAAAACCAAATTTGCAATGGGTATTCATCTTTCAACGCTTTATAAACGCCATTGAGTTTAGCTAATGTCAGAGGGCAAATATCTGGGCAACTGGTATAACCTAAAAACACTAAATTCCATTGACCTTGCAATGTTTGCTTAGTTACTGGCTGAGCATTTTGATCTTGTAAAGTAAAATCACTCAAAGGTTTGGCTTGTTCATATACCAAAGCTTCAACGTCAGGCATAGCGCTGTCACTACAAGCTGTTAACAGCAATAAACTTAACGCCAACCACACTCTCGCCCCACACTTAACTGCTAAGCTATTCATATAACGAACCATTTATCTATAAATAAGGCGACAAAGAGTATCATTAAATGAATAATTGAAAAACGGAATAAATCCATTGCTGTATCGTCATTCCCCGCTATTTTTAGTTTTACCGCTTTATAGATAAAAATCCCATTAAGTAATGTCGCAGCAATTAAATAAATGAGCCCCGACATACCAATTAAATAAGGCAATACACATACCAAAGCCAATAAAATAGAGTATGCAACTACACAGGTTTTACAAAAATCAATGCCATGAGTGACTGGCAACATGGGGATCTTAGCGCGTTCGTAATCACTTTTGCGAGCAATTGCCAACGCCCAAAAATGCGGCGGAGTCCAAGTAAATATGATCATCACCAATAACCAAGGAGCAGCTGCCATGTGCCCGGTTTCTGATACCCACCCTAACAACGGCGGCATGGCCCCTGCGAGTCCTCCTATAACAATATTTTGTGGCGTTGCACGCTTTAAAAAGGAGGTATAAATAAACGCATAACCAACTAACGCAAATAAGGTTAATACAGCGGTTAAAGTATTAGCCCAGATCATCAACATAATGAAACCACTCACCCCAATAACAGCGGCAAAACTTAAAGCATGCAGTTTAGATAACCGCCCCTTAGCAACTGGCCGATGGCGTGTACGTGCCATTTTACTATCTATTTCGCTATCAACTACATGATTGATCACCGCAGCTGCAGCGGATAACAAGCCAATCCCCAGTAAACTAATAAACTGTACGCCAATACCACGACCAACATCGGGTGCCAGCGCTAAACCAACCCATGCTGTTAATACCAACATCGCGACTACTTTAAATTTACTGATCGCTAAATAATCATTTATTAAGCCGCTAATTTGGCTAGGTGCTAACTTTGTTATTGCTATTAAAGGTGTCATAACTGCCCCTATGTACGTGCTTTTAAGTAAAAACATAAACGAACGACTGTTAACAATAGTATGGCAGCCATTAAATTATGTGCCAGCGCAACGCCGAGCGGGAAATGCCAGTGCACAACCGCCAAGCCCAAACAAATTTGACACAGCAACGCGACCAATACGGAGACTGTACAATGCTTTATTTTTCTCGACACAGCACGGCTATAAATGCGCCACATGATCAGCGCTAATACTACACAGGTAACTAACGCCCACATTCGATGTAATAAATGGATCGACATCCTAGCCTGCTGTGAAAGTACACCATATTCATAAGTACTTTGCTCTAATGGCAACTGAAATACGCTACTCAATGAAAACGGCTGTCCGTAACTACACAATGGCAAGCCATTGCAGTGCGGCGCCGCATAATTAGCAGCAAGCCAACCGCCTAGCGCTATTTGCAATACCAATACCACTAATGCGACTAGACTAAGTTTAAAGTAACGCCGAGCTGGGGCGTCGCCGCCAAAAATTGGTTTTGCCGTTAGCCGTAAATACAATAATGTAACCAATGATAAAATACTAAATCCACCTAATAAGTGCCCCAATACAATCAGCGGCTGTAAATTCATGGTGACGGTCCACATCCCTAAAGCCGCTTGGAACACCACCAGTATTAGTAATAGTAAGGGTAATTTAATTGGCGTGGTTGGATATTGACGTTTTAATAAAGCCAATATAAATAACGCTAAAATAAGTAAACCTAACGTGCCGGCAAAATAGCGATGGATCATTTCTTTCCACGCTTTAGCGGTTTCGAACATCATATCTGGGTAGGTTTGCTCTACATGGGCTAAATCAGCCTCATGCTTGGGTACCGTCAAAAAGCCATAGCAACCGGGCCAATCCGGACAACCCAATCCGGCATCACTCAAGCGCGTATAAGCCCCTAAGCCAACAACTAAGATCGATAACATAAAAGTGGCTAATACCAAATGTTTATAGTTTTTATACATAATTGGCACTCCTTAAATTAGCTAGAACGCGAATAGTTAAGTAATTTTTTTAAATCTTTTAACAGTCCTTTTTGAGTCAAACGGTTTTGCTGTGGCTCACTATGGTAAGGATACTGCAAGACCACTAAGCCCATATGATCAATTAGATATAAACTAGCTGGTTGCAGTACATCAACCTCAGGTAACTGACGCCATGGCAGCTCTTTTTGCTGTGTCTGGCCAAGGATGGCGACATCGACTTTACCTTGATTTTTACCAAGAGCGATGTAGAGGTTCTCTAGTGCTTGTAACTGCTGTGCACAAGCTTGTTGGCATTGTGCTGGGTGATTTAAAGCAATAGTCCATTGTTTATGCTCCGTTTTTTCCCAATATTGTAGTTTTATTTCCTGTGTTAAAAATTCCCCTTTATTACTCGATGCACTAGGTATCCACTCAAGCTTTAACGCCAAATACGCCAGTATTAAAGGCACTAAACAACAGCCAATAAATATTAATAACGGATTGTTTTTCATTGTAATTCCTTCTTTTTAAAAGCAAATACAGCAATAACAAGGCAGGCAATCGCAATCAATAACCATTGCACTGCGTAGGCTTGATGTTTTTCGGGGCTCATTACCACAGCTTGATAATGCGGCGCAGCAATCTCATCCGCGATACCTTGCCGATAACCAATAAAGTCAATCATGTCGCGACCTGTTTGCTGTGAAAACAATGCTAAATCGATAATTTGTACGCGCTTGGGCCATGCTGTATCCGTCTTGTGTTGTGCATCTTGCAAAGTAAAGCCACTGAGCTTTCCTTGCTTTAATTGCACGGTCATTGCCAAAGGAGTCGATGGTAGGTTTATACTAGGGAGTTGCTGGCGAGTAGGTGGTGCTTTAACCCAACCCAAATTCACCAACAGAGTTTGCTTACTTTGCTGTAAACGCAGCAAGGTAAGTACATCGTAGCCAACCTGACCTTGGTAAACTTGATTATCTAACAACCAATATTGCTGCGTATCTAGCACTCCAGAGATACTTATCTGCAAGCCCGTTTTATTCCAATCACTAGGCAGTTGCTGCATTTGCTGCCAGCTCATTACTCCCTGACTTTGCAGGGCTGCTATTTGTGTTAATTGCTCAGTTTTACTTTCAGCTCGCTGTAATTGCCAATACCCTAGGCGTAAACACACCAATACCACAATGGTTACCACGCAAATGGTAATAATTGAGCTAAGCTTTTGTTTACGCCATAAAATTAACTGCATAAAGGTGACCCAGTGATTATTAAAATTATTATCGTACTGTTGCTACTATTTATACTTTTTAACTTGTTCCGTGCCTTATTTATTATGGTATCGGGTAAAACAGATGGACGGCCTATGTCTCACTATTTAGGCCGTCGTGTGCTGTTTTCTGTTATCGTCTTAGTGGTTGTTATTGCAGCCCTTAAACTAGGTTTCATCCACAGTAACTCATCACCAATTGATAAAGTTACAGCACATATACAAACACAAATAAACACAACCACACCACATCAACAAAATGCCAATACCAAGCTGCGGCTTGAAACGCAAAATGTTTATCTGGGCTAAAGTGGCCCTTTAAAATGCGGATCAGCATGACTAATAATAAAATAGTTCCTAAGGTCACATGCATGCCATGAAAGCCGGTTAGTAAAAAGAAAGTATTGCCATATACGCCAGCATCTAAGGTCAGTCCTAAATCCTGATAAGCATGCATATACTCTACGACTTGCAGCCCTAAAAAACAGACCCCTAATACGATTGTCAGTGCCATAAATACTTTTAATGGCCCACGCTTATTGTTCTCCATGCCTACATGAGCAAAATGTAAGGTAACCGACGAGGTTAGTAATATTAATGTGTTGATCAGCGGCAATCCCTGCCAACCCATAGCCTGTGTCGTACTACCACCGGGTGTAGTAACTAATGGCCAGATTGCTTCAAAAGTAGGCCACAGTACCTCATTGGTCATGGCATTATTTCCGGCGCCGCCAAGCCAAGGCACAGAGATCATCCGGGCATAAAAAAGGGCACCGAAAAAAGCCATAAAAAACATTACTTCAGAGAAAATAAACCAGCTCATACCTTGACGAAACGAGCGATCCATTTGCGCTGAATATAAGCCTTGATCAGACTCTTCAATGACATTTTTAAACCAGCGAAATAGCATAAACAGCAACACACCAATTCCTGCGTAAAGCACATAATGGCCAGCACCACCGCCGCTGCTTGCTTGCATTACGGTAAGACCTGCACCAACAGCAATAAAAAACATCGCAAATGCGCCAACTATTGGCCACGGACTTTGCGCGGGAACATAATATTTTTCGTAATTTTTATCCATTTTGTTTGCTCCTAATTAGCTATTAGCTTGGCAACCTAATTACTAGCCACTATCTGCCCGCTAATATCAAACACGGTATAAGACAAAGTTAACTCTTCAACATCTTCAGGTAATTGCGTATCAACATAAAAAAGCAGTTTAAATTCCACTTCTTCACCTGCTTTCAAAGGTTGTTGATCGAAACAAAAGCAAGCCATTTTATGCAAATACTTAGCTGCTTTGCCTGGAGACACCGACGGTACCGCTTGCATAACTTTATCTTCATTACTGGTATTTTTTGCTCTAAACAGCACTTCGCGCATAGCTCCGGGCTTTACTACCACACTATACTCATGTGATTGCACCTCAAATGGCGCTCCACTTTGCGCATGAGTTGTGAAGCTTACGTCGATTTCTCGTGCCTCATTAACACTCGTACTTTGCTTTGCTTGCTCTAACGAAGGCTTACCATTAAGGCCTGTTACATCACAAAAAACGTCGTACAACGGCACCAAAGCAAACGCAAAAGCGAACATGCCAAGACATATTAAAACTAAGCGCTTAAGCAGTGGTGCATGACTCATTACTTAATCTCCGGTGGCGTTTCAAAAGTATGATAAGGCGCAGGCGATGCCACCTCCCATTCCAAACCCTCAGCACCATCCCACACTTTGGCGGGCACTTTATCGCCGCCTCGTGCACACTTAAATACTACAACCACAAATAACAATTGTGATAAACCAAAAGCAAAGCCACCAATACTAATAATCGCGTTAAAGTCTGCAAATTGCAGTGCGTAGTCAGGAATCCGGCGCGGCATACCGGCCAAACCAACAAAGTGCATAGGGAAAAACAATACATTCACGCTCACTAAAGACAACCAAAAATGCCATTTAGCCAAGGTGATATTGAACATATTTCCCGTCCATTTTGGCAGCCAATAATACGCCCCGGCCATAATTGAAAATATCGCCCCAGTCACTAACACATAATGAAAATGCGCCACCACAAAATAAGTATCATGGTATTGAAAATCAGCAGGAGTAATCGCCAGCATCAACCCAGAGAAACCACCTAAAGTGAATAACACAATAAACGCAATACTAAATAACATAGGCACTTCAAAACTAATCGAACCACGCCACATGGTGGCTACCCAGTTAAATACTTTGACCCCAGTTGGCACCGATATCAGCATAGTTGCATACATAAAAAATAATTCGCCAGCGACAGGCATACCTGTGGTAAACATATGATGCGCCCAAACTATAAAGCTAAGTAAAGCAATCGAAGATGTGGCATATACCATAGAGGCATAACCAAATAATTTTTTACGTGAAAAGGTCGGCACTATAGTCGAGATAATGCCAAAGGCTGGCAGAATCATAATGTACACTTCAGGGTGACCAAAAAACCAAAATATGTGCTGGAACATCACCGGATCACCGCCCCCAGCAGCATCAAAAAAGCTGGTTGCAAAATACTTATCAGTCAATACCATAGTCACAGCACCGGCCAATACCGGCATCACAGCAATCAATAAAAAAGCGGTGATAAGCCATGTCCACACAAACAGCGGCAGCTTCATCCAAGTCATACCTGGCGCACGTAAATTAACGATAGTTACAATCACATTGATTGCGCCCATAATTGAGCTAATACCCATGATGTGAATAGCAAAAACAAATAATGCGGTATTATCGTTACTGTAAGTTGTTGACAGTGGTGCATAAAAAGTCCAGCCAAATGCCGGGCCACCACCTGGCATAAACAGGGATGCCAGTAAAATAATAAAAGCAAAAGGTAAAATCCAAAAGCTCCAATTATTCATCCGTGGTAATGCCATATCTGGTGCGCCAATCATGAGTGGTACCATCCAGTTAGCCAATCCTGTAAAGGCCGGCATAACGGCACCAAATACCATGATCAAGCCATGTACTGTGGTCATTTGATTGAAAAAGTGAGGCTCTACCAACTGTAAGCCAGGTTGAAATAACTCTGCGCGGATCACCATCGCCATGGCGCCACCAATTAAAAACATCGTCAACGAAAAAATTAAATATAAGCTACCGATATCTTTATGGTTAGTAGTATAAAGCCAGCGTTTAAAACCTTTCGCAGGATGATGATGTCCATCATGGTGTGCAGCTTGATCATGTTGTTGCTCTGTTACGCTACTCATTATTTAGCCTCCGAAGTTGCATCAATCGCGGCTTGTATCTGACTCGGTTGAATTACATCCCCAGTGTCATTGCCCCATGCATTACGCTTATAGGTGATCACAGCTGCTAGCTGCTTGATTGATAACTGCTTGTCAAATGCTTGCATAGCGGTACCTGGGCGACCATGAAGCACTACATCAATATGATCTTTAATATCTCCTAATACTACCGGACTGCCTTTGAGCGCCGGGAAAACCCCCGGTAAGCCCATACCTGTTGGTTGGTGACACGCAGCGCAACTGGCCATATAGACTTGCTCGCCGAGTGTCATTAATTCTTCTTTTGGTAATGTTTGATCTAATAATGCAGCATCAGCAATTGCAGCGTTTGCTTTTGCCTGCTTAGCTTCGCTCAGCCAGTTTGCAAATGCTTGCTCAGATTTAGCTTCAACCACCACAGGCATAAAGCCATGATCCTTTCCGCATAGTTCTGCACATTGCCCTCGATAAATGCCCTCTTCATTAATTCTGGTCCAAGTTTCATTGATAAACCCAGGGTTAGCATCTTTTTTCACTGCAAAATCAGGCACCCACCAAGAATGAATAACGTCGTCTGAGGTCATTAAAAATCGTACTTTTTGATTAATTGGCAACACCAAAGGTTTATCAACTTCAAGCAGGTAATTAGGGTTTTTATTTGCAAGATTAGTTATTTCATCTTGAGGTGTAGCAAGCATTGAATAAAACTCAACATCTTCACCCATGTACTCATAATGCCATTTCCATTGAGAACCAGTAATTTTAATCGTGAGATCAGCTTTACTAGCATCTTCCATTGCAATCAAAGTTTTTGTCGCAGGAATTGCCATACCAATTAAAATCACAAACGGGATTGCCGTCCAAAGGATTTCAACTTTAGTACTTTCATGAAATTGGGCTGGTTTTGCCCCTTTAGATTTACGGTGGTGGATCAGTGCCCAAAACATCACGGCGAACACGATGACCCCAATCACACAACATATAATAAATATTGTCATGTGCAGCTGATAAACATCATTACTTATATCTGTTACGCCCTTACGCATATTAAACTGGCTATTAGCCAATACTTGCTGCGGTAGAACAAACAATATAAGCCACAAGGTAGAGCTCAATTTACCCATGTGACGGCTCCTTTAAATGCTATTGCAAAACGCAAAGCGAAAAGGCGGCACAGCTTTATTCGCGCCAATTCGTTATTTTTTATTGTTACTGAATATTAACGCAACCCTAAATTATGCTATTGAGCAAAATTGTTAGACTTTTAAAGTAGCTGTTAACACAGTGTATTAACCAATTAGTTAAAAAATGAACAATTAGCAAGTTTTAAGAGCAATTAAATTCTTTTTTGGTGCATAAATAACAGCTAAAAATCAGCGCGTTATTTTGTAATTAGGGATAATATTAGAGGGCTAAAAGTAGCTGACAAGTAGATTTGATAGGGCTTAGGACGCTATAGCTAAGTATAAAATCTAGCCATTAAAGCGGTAAAAAATTAAATGCACCAAACTTCACCAATTTGGTGCAAAATATAGATCAAAAATTTTACATCCAATCAGCGTTGCGGATCACCCCAACAGCTAACCCTTCAATATTGAAAGATTCATGTTCAAGATCCACTTCAATCGGTGAAAATTCATCGTTTTCAGCATGTAAAAAAACTTTTTTACCTGCTTTTTCAAGGCGTTTTACTGTTACATCGTCATCAACACGGGCAACCACCACTTGGCCATTTTCAGCAACTTGAGTGCTGTGTACTGCCAATAAATCGCCATCCATAATACCAATGTCTTTCATACTCATGCCTTGCACACGCAGTAAAAAATCAGCAGCCGGTTTAAACAAGAGTGGATCTATTTTGCAATGACTTTCAACATGCTGCTCTGCCAAAATAGGCTCACCAGCGGCAACTCTGCCTATTAGAGGTAAACCAAGTTGTTCCGGCTCATCCTCTTCAACTAACTGAATACCTCGACTAGCACCGGGCTTCATTTTAATAACGCCCTTTTTCGCTAATGCCTTTAAATGTTCTTCCGCTGCATTAGCACTTTTAAAACCTAACGTTTGCGCAATCTCAGCACGGGTTGGCGGCATACCGGTATCTTTAATAAAAACTTTAATAAGTTCGAGAATTTGAGCTTGGCGATTCGTTAATGGGCGCATACAACTGGTTTTCCATACAGTACATTTAACTGTGAGTATATACAGTTATCTGAAAATCGCAAATATAAATTGGCTTAAAATCGCGCCGTTAATAACAAGCTCATACTATTTAAACCACTTCCAGAATCAAGCGCAGATCCAAGACCAAACTTTAATGCTACATGTTGATTAAACCAATATTGCGTTTGCAGTTCATAGTTGTCTTTTAGATTTTTCTGATTCCGAATATTGGCAACGACTCCCACTGACCATGCTTGATTTACATAATAAACCGCCTGCCCCTGCACATAACGATAACGCCCTGCCAATTGCTTTAGCTCTAAATCCCAACCTTGATTGCTAACTATATTTGTCCAACGAACATAAGGAGCATAAGTCCATTCAACCGCGACTCTTTCATTATCTTTGCCAAACCACATATCATGGCGCTCTAAGCGACTGTAATATACATTGAACCCTAGTTGTAACTGCTCATTCATTTGCTTACCAACAGCGGCACTCACTAAATAATCAGTATTTTGCCAATAGCTATTATCCTCACAGAGGCGCTGCGCGCTGGCACTAATAACTAATCCTGCGGGACCATAGATGGCAGCATCGGCATTTAAATAGCTAAAATCATCATTAGCAAACCCACCAATAGCATAATTATTGACTTGATTTAAATACGCTTTTAGCTCGTATGGACCAGTCAAAGATTCAAGATCTTGCGCAAAATATCGGTATCGTGCGCCTAAAAAAGATTCATCTAAACCAGCTAAATCGGTAAAACCAATATCGAGTTGATGTTGGGTACTAGCAACAGCCTGCGGCTGAGCAACAAGGCTCATTAATAATATTGCACCACATCCAAATACCTTTACTTTCATCCTTAAGATCCATTAACAGTTAGATAATATAGGTACATTTTATCTATTTTTATGATCTTAACTGTAGGAAAATGTTTAAAAGTGTAGACTGATTTAGTAAATAACTTAGTGAGGTAGACAGATGAGTATTTGGTATCAACCGATCACCCTAGCACAATGTAAGCAACTTGATGACGGCATAAGTGGTCAAGGCACATTGATGAAAACCATGGGCATTGAAATAAGTGAAATAGGCGATGATTATTTAGTAGCAACGATGCCCGCGATCCCAGCTCATCATAACCCTATGGGTATGGTGCATGGCGGCGCAAATGTTGTACTTGCAGAAACCGTGGCGAGTTATGCTGCAAACTTTGCTGTTGATTTTACAAAGTTTTATTGTGTTGGCCAGGAGATCAATGCCAATCATCTAAAAGCATCACGTAATGGTATATTAACCGCGATAGCAACACCACTACACTTAGGCAAGCGTACATCCGTATGGGAAATAAAAATCACCAATAGTCGTGGAGAACTGTGCTGCGTATCAAGAATGACCGCAGCAATTGTAGAGCGAAAAGGCTAACTTGAAAGTGGATAAATTGTAATTTCAATACCTGCGCCAATAGCAGAAATACGCAATAAAGTATCGGCACTGAGCGCTTGATTAAAGCATTTTGGCGAAGTGCCTGATTCAAAGCCAATATCAAAGGTGCGCTTTGAGCATGATAACCACTGCTTTAATGCATTGCGTGAGCAAGATTCAATTAACTCACATAAGTGGTTAATCGCTTTATCTGGTGAGATAACGTCTTCATTAGACTCAATACGTGCTAGTTGACGGTACTCATCTTTATCGTAATGCAAAACCACAGCACTTTTTTTTAAGTCTGCAACTAACAAACTAATATCTTGCTTTGATTCAAGCTCTAGATCTACATTTAAAAATTGAATTTCCGACATTGTTTCATTTTTACCCTGCGTTAATAACAACGCAAACTTTAACCTAATTTTGCGTATATACCAAATCTAGAGTAGCTAGTTTTATTTTGTTGATGCGACAATTTGCCACATTGGCAAACTCAATATAATTTATAGAATACCGCACTAATAACAAACAGGTAGTCACTATGGATAAACGCATTTTTAAACATGCGCGTAAGTTTCACAAATGGTTAGGTTACTTATTAGCGCTACAAATTTTTGCATGGTTACTCGGTGGTTTAATTATGAGTGCTATACCGCTTGAAAAAGTTCACGGTAAACATTTAGCTGCGCGGCAATTAAATAACCCATTCAAACAAGCTGATTATCTAGCCTCAGTTGATAATATCGTTTCACAAATTACTCAACCAAGACAAATTAGTTATAGTCACTTTTTAACAATCCCTACCATTATTGTGAGCAACAGTAACGGTGAGTACAGCTTTAACGGAGTTACTGGCAGTCCTTTGGTAGCACCGAGTAAAGCGCAAATTATTGCCAATGCCCAAGCTCATCTATTAATTAATGCGCAAGTAACAGACGCGATCAAACTAGCTAAAGGTACTCGCGAAGTTGGCTTTAAAGAAAATATTTGGCAAGTAAATTTTGACGATACGTTTAACACCACACTATATTTATCCGCTGATAGTGGCCAAGTTATTACTGTTCGCAGCACAATTTGGCGAATTTTCGATTTTTTCTGGATGTTACACATAATGGACTATGATCAACGTGAAGATTTTAATAACCCATTATTAATTAGTTTTGCAGCCAGTAGCATATTGTTTTGTTTAACTGGCTTTATTTTATTACTACAGAATATCCGTTTTAGAAAACGTACTTCCCGTCGCCCAAGTAGCTAACCTTACCTTGTAGGTGAGTTAAAATTCCCACTACATCACACAGTTAAGCGATTTACTTTTTGAATAATCGCTCTAAACTAGCGCTTCCTGTAGTTCACTAAAGTGATTGGATATGCCGCATTTAATTATTGCGCTGGTATTGTGTTGTGTGAGTTTTAACCTTTATGCAGAACAATTCACCAGTTTTTACAGCGCAAAAAAACACCTCATCAAAACCCTTCCTGATAACGCCACCAGCCTCTATTGTGGCTGTAATATTAAACGCCAAGGTAAAAAACTGGTGCCCGACCCAAATGCATGTGGTTATGTGCCTCGCAATGCGGTTACTCGTTCAGGCAAACCAAATGCGCGCGCAACTCGGATTGAGTGGGAACATATTGTGTCTGCATGGGAATTTGGTCACCAGCTACAATGCTGGCAAGATGGCGGCCGAAAAAATTGCATTAAAGTCAGTGCGCAATTTCGGAAAATGGAAGCTGATATAAATAATCTCGCTCCGGCAATTGGTGAAATAAACGCAGACCGCTCTAATTATAGCTTTGGCATGATTGCAGGTAATGCAAGCCAATATGGTCGCTGCCAAGTAAAGGTAGATTTTAAACAGCGTGTGGTAGAGCCGCCCTTTTATGCACGAAAACGCATTGCCGATGCTTATTTTTATATGCAAAAAACCTATGGTTTAAAAATTTCCGACAAGCAAAAAAAATTATTTACCGCATGGCAAAACCAAGCTTTGGCAGCGAAAAATAGCAATGCTGTACTTTAAATAGCCAAAACCATAAAAAAGGCGCATTTCGCGCCTTTTCACTTAAAACCTACATTTAGTTTCGTCATTAAATATCTTGATGTGGGCCAAACACCTCGTAGTGAATACGCTCAGCAGCAACTTCTAATACGAGTAATTGCTGTTTAATTGCAGCCATAAACCCCGTTGGGCCACAGATGTAGAAATCACCTTCTTCAAGCGGTAGCTGCTCAGCAACAGCGCTGACATTCATCAATCCAGTAAACTCAGCTCCCTCGCCACCTTGATTAAACCAAGTGTAGTAATTTAATCGAGTATGCGCCGCGGCTTGCTCTGCCAAAAACTGACTAAATGAATGCTGCAGGATATTTTCACAGGCGTGTAAATAGGTGACCGCTTGATTCGATGTATCACATAATAATGTTTGTAGCATTGCCAGCATCGGTGTTTGGCCAACGCCCGCAGAAATTAATACCACAGGTTTTTTATTTGCGCGTAAAAAGAAGTCTCCAGCCGGTGGATAAAGCTCCACAACGCTGCCCTCATCAAGTGAGTGCAAATAATTAGATACAATCCCCGCTGCTGGCAATAACTCTTTTTTCACGCTAATACGGTAATTTTCACCATTACTTTGCTGAGAAATAGAGTATTGGCGTATCTCACTACACTGTGCATAAGCTGGTTTTACTTTGATACCTAAATACTGCCCTGGTTTATGAGTCATTACCGCTTTACCATCGACTGGCACTAAAGTAAAACTGGTTACTAACTCTGATTCAGGCTGTTTCTTAGCAATAACAAATGCTCTAGTACCCGACCAGCCACCGTGGTTATTTTTACTGTGCTCGTATAGCGCCGCTTCTTCGGTAATACAAATATCAGCAAGTAGTGCGTAAGCCTCACGCCATGCATATTCAACTTCAGCTGTAAATTGCTCAGGGAGCAATTCTTTTAAAGTGCCAATCAGGTGTCCGCCAACTATTGGATAATGCTCAGGTAAAATATGCATGCTGGTATGCTTATGATTAATGCGTGCCAGCGCCTCTTTTAATACGGCTAAATTATCAATATTTTGAGCATACGCAGCCAAGGCATTAAATAATGCAAATTGCTGACGGCCACTACGTTGATTGGTCATATTAAAAATATCCTGCAGCTCAGGGTTATGACTAAACAGCCGGTTATAAAAATGCTCCGTGACAACGGTGCCCGCCTGCGCCAATAAAGGCGCTGTGCTTTTTACTATTTCAATGGTTTTATCAGATAACATACAACTTCCTTTAACCACGACGCCCATCAACACGACGCCGCGTTAAAATAGGAATACAGTGGAATAAGAACAATAAAAATGCCACGATCCACAGTACAGCACTCAGCTGCCATGCGATGTGTGGCCCAATAACAACAGGTAATAACGAACGAATAATTGCTGCAATAAACACTAAAGCAAATGCCACAGCCATAAAGTGAGGAATAGTTAAAGGGCGGCCAGTATGACCATGAGATACCCGCGTCATCATCGCTAAGATCATCATGCCAATCGTACCTATAGTGATCATATGCAGCGCGTCTTTAAACAAAATAACCGAGCTGTAAAAACTCAGCGCAAGCAATACTAAACCAAGCCCAAGAGCTAGATAGGAGAAGTGCAACGACCATAACAGTGGTACTTTGAGCATTTGATTATTCCACCACAACAATGAGCGACTTAAATGCACTACAGCAACAACAGCCAATGCCCAACCAGGATTAACGCTTGCTATAAATAATTGGCTGATAAAATAAAGCGCGACAGCAAATAATGAGCTGTAAAGCAGCACTTTATCTAAACGAGGAGTACGCACTTGCTCCGCTAAACCAAGACCACGAGCAGTAAAAAAAGGTAATACCCGCCCAGCCACCACACCGACAAGTAAGGTCATTACTAGTACTGCGGTATCGGCGACTGCCAATGCAAGTAGCATGTTTTGTTGTATTGCTAAGCATAAATAAATAATATTGAGCACACACAATGCGCTTAGCATCGGTAAAAATTGGTAGTTATTTTTATTGCCAGCTTTAAGGAGCATATTAGCCAGCGCCATAACTGCACCTAACCACCAAAGCAATTGGAACAATAACACCGCATATAAACTAAAGTTTTCAATACCTGCACTGGTAATAAAAAACGCAACACGAGCTGCTAGCCACACTAGGGTTAGCAACATCAATTTACGACCATTAATACTCGCAACCCCGCTCCAAGTTTGTGCTGCGGTTAATAAAAACCCCACAGCTACAGCGCCTGCAAAGCCAAACATCATTTCATGGGCATGCCAAAGTGTTGCTGGCATAGTCAATTGCCATCTGGCATGGCCTGTTAAAATGAGTAACCAATAACTAATCGACAAAACGGCCAATAAGCCAGCTCCTAAAAAGTAGGGCCGAAATGCTAACATCCATAACGGCCATTGACTGACTTGATAAAAACGCACTTTTTTGGGCATTGGTTCGGTTAAATTGATTGCTCGCATCAGCGTATTAGACTTATCTATCTAGGTATTTATAACACGCTACTGCACAAGCCGAGCCAAGATTCAAACTGCTTATTATTCAACATATTAACTATTTTACTATTGACAAAAAAGTCTTTATGACTCACCTTTAAATAAGATAAAAACACATTTGAGTCATTTTGACATGGCAGATAAACAAAGCTTACTTAATGTCGCCCTTGTGCTTGCTAAAGTGAGCGACCAAAAGCAGCCTTTTCAGCAGTTAATTCAGTGTATCAAGCAAGTAATACCCAGTGACGCTATTGCACTGCTTACCTTACAAGGCGATGTGTTAAAACCACAAGCTATTCATGGACTGACGCCTGACACCCTAGGACGACGCTTTGTAATAAACGAGCATCCACGTTTACATGCCATTTGCAACGCTAAGCAACCATTACAGTTTGCCCATGATTGCCCAATTCCTGATCCGTACGACGGTTTACTATCGAGCAAAACTGGCGATATCCCTGTTCATGCTTGCTTAGGCATCCCCCTACTTGATAGCGAAGATAACTTACTCGGTGTGATCACCCTCGACAGTCTCGATGCAAATGCATTCGACAGTTTTGACCTTGAGCTATTTACTCAACTAGGTACGCTTTGCACCGCGCATTTGCAAACTGTATTAAAACTGCAGCAATATCAAAACCACGCGCAACATAGTAGCGCTTTAGTGCAAGAGCTAAACCGCGAAGCGCTTACCCGCGATGGTGCAGAGATCATCGGCCAAAGCACGGCCATGCAAGCCCTTCGAAGCGATATAAAACTAGTGGCGGCTTCTGAGTTTAGTGTCTTGATCCAAGGTGATACCGGGGTAGGTAAAGAGCTAGTAGCACGCAATATCCATCTTCATTCAAAGCGTAGCGAAATGCCGTTAATTCACTTGAATTGTGCATCATTACCAGAGAACCTCGCCGAAAGTGAATTTTTTGGCCACGCCAAAGGCGCATTTACCGGCGCCCATAATGCACGTCAAGGCAAGTTTCAGCTGGCTGATGGTGGCACCTTATTTTTAGATGAAATTGGTGAACTACCACTTGCCATGCAAAGTAAACTATTGCGCGTCTTACAAAGTGGTGAAATCCAAACGGTTGGCGAAGATGAAGTAAAATACGTCGATGTAAGGGTTATTGCGGCTACAAACAGGCATTTAAAAAACGAAGTCGCTCAAGGGCGTTTTCGAGCCGATTTATATCATCGGTTAAGTGTTTACCCGCTCAACGTTGCGCCACTTAAACAACGCGAAAACGATGTAATTCTACTTGCAGGTTACTTTGTTGAAAGAACAGCCCGTAAGCTAGCTATCAAACAACTCAAACTCAGCGTCGAAACGCAACTACTACTCACTCAATATGACTGGCCGGGAAATGTGCGAGAACTTGAGCATGTGATCAGCCGTGCAGCATTAAAAGCCAAACAAAGCCAGTGGCAGCAAGCAATAATTACTATTGAACCTGCTCATTGTGAACTTAACCTAAGTACAAATAACCCAGCGCCTGTCGCATTAACAACTGCCGATAACAATAACATAAATAAACAAAATTTCTCGCTCAAACAAGCAACGGATACATTTACTCAGCATTTAATCAGCCAACAGCTAGAACAACATAATTACAACTGGGCCAGTGCAGCACGAACATTAAAAGTTGATCGCGCTAACTTAGTGCGATTAGCCAAACGTCTCGGTATTACAGTAAAAAAATCTATTTAATGTGTATTTTATACACCCAAACTTGGCTATAGTGCCAACTGGTGTAAAACCACAATAAACATCTAAACAGGAGATATTTGATGATTGTATTAAACCCCCTTGCTGGGCAAGTAAGTGCTTAATTTTATTTTTTAATATTAAGTTTTGCCCGGCCATTAGCCGGGGCGCTGTTGATAGCTAAAATTTAACAGCAAACCCCTTTGTTATTTTTACTCTTTGCAGTAATGGGGTTATATGAATACTAATTTAAGTTTAAGCCAACTGGGTTGGCGCGCATTTTTCCAACAACAGCTTACGCTCAATGATTTAGAGCACACACTGATTGCACGGATCATTACCTACCATCGCGACCACTTTGTTGTACAGAGTGAGAAGGGTTGCCACAAGGTATTGGTAAATTCAGATCATCCCCCCTTAACTGTGGGTGACTGGATATTACTTACGCAACACAACGAACACTGGCTGTTTACCCGATTGCTTGAGCGCTTAACATTGCTCAGTCGCAAAAGTGCGGGAAGTAAATTAAGTGAACAGCTTATTGGCGCTAATATTGATACTTTGTTTATTGTCAGCTCGCATAATCAAGATTTCAATCTAAGCCGCTTTGAACGCTACTTAGCGTTAGCATATCAAAGTGAGTGTTTACCCGTTGTTGTACTGACCAAACGCGATCAATGTGCAGAGCCAGAGCAACATATAGCACAACTAACAGCGCTTGATAATCACTTAACCGTGCTGTCTGTTAATGCATTAGAGCGTGGCAGTGTTGAGCAATTAATGCCATGGTGCGGCAAAGGTCAAACATTAGCTTTTGTTGGGTCTTCGGGTGTAGGTAAATCCAGCTTAGTTAATAGCTTATGTGAACAGCAGCTAAGTGACACTGGTGCAATTCGTGAGGACGACAGCAAAGGTCGCCACACCACGACTCATCGAGCATTGCATGTTCTTAACGTAGGAGCGCTGTTACTCGATACTCCCGGCATACGAGAGCTGCAACTAAGTGACTGTCAACAAGGTGTAGAGCTTACTTTTAACGATATAAGTGAACTGGCGCAGCAGTGTCGATTTGCCGATTGTAGTCATCAGCTAGAACCCGGTTGTCAGGTGCTAGCTGCGTTACAAAAAGGCTTATTAACGCAGCGGCGTATCACTAATTATCAAAAACTGTTAAAAGAGCAGCAACGCAATACTCAGAGCCTTGCGCAATTACGTAGCCAAGATAGAAGCTTAGGTCGGTTTTATCGTAACGTACAAGCAGACATGCGTAATTTAAAAGGACGTTAATTAATTTTTCTCAGTCGTTAAACAAAACGTGGCTAAATACTGTTTAGCCACGTTTTTGCTGATAGAAAGATTAACCAGCTAAATTACGCGAGCTTATGCTCCTTAAAATACGCTTTTAAAAGCTGACTGAACGCCTGTACCTTAGCTGTTCGGTGCACTAAGTGATGGGTTACTAGCCATAAATCCGTTGGCCAACTCAGTTCATCCGCTAGTATTGGTACTAAATCAGCATACTGCGCCGCCACGTCATGCTGCATCCCGCCAATTCCCAAGCCTTTAACAATCGCACGGGTTGCCTCTGAGGTTTCAGACACGCGTAATTTCACTTGTGAAGTTGGTATATTTTCATCAACCCAAACAAAATAAGGCACTTTGCCATTATAGCCGGCCACCCCCGAAACAAAATTATGCAACGGCAATTGCTTAATACTTTTTGGCACGCCATGCTTATCAATATAACGCTTTGATGCATAAAATCCTGACGACAAATGCGCCAAATGCTGGGCGATATAATCACCTTCATCAGGACGAGGACCTGCGCGTACCGCTATATGTGCTTGGCCGTGATCAAGACGTAACCGGTTTTGATCAAGTATCACTTCCAGCTGCACTTGCGGATGTAAACTTTGAAATTGTTCACACACATCACTCAGTACATCAATAAAACCACTGACCGTTGTAAGCAATAAACTACCACGCAAAGTACTATCTGCGGCAATAATATCATTGTGTAAGCGTTCAAGTTCACTATTAATAGACTGCGCTGCTGTAAAGAGTTTAGCGCCAATCTCAGTTACTTTATAACCCCGGGCATGACGATGAAATAAACGTGCATTTAAACTTTGCTCTAGGTTATTAATGCGCCTAAGTACCGTACTGTGATGAACGTTGAGCTTTTCAGCCGCCGCTGTTAACGTTCCTAACCGCGCAACTTCATAGGCTACTTTTACATCTTGCCAGTCATCAAATTGAATCGCCATACCTGCCCTTAACCTTAACTGTGCGTATATGCACATAAGTTTTGCGTTTATTTGGCTTTTCTGCAAGTAAATATTTGCTAAAGTAGTTAACAGGCAAACCCAACTACGTTATTGAAGGCGACCACCATGACAGCACCAAAAATTATTGCCTTAGCAGGCAGCTTACGTAAAGACAGCTTTAACCAAAAATTGATCAATGAAGCAGCCCGCTTTGCATTAGAAAGCGGTGCAGAAGTTGAAGTAATTAAACTGGCAGATCTAAACTTACCCATGTTTGACGAAGACGTTGAAGCGCAAGGCACACCAGTAGGCGCTCAGTTATTAAAAGACAAACTACGCGCTGCAGATGGCATCTTACTTGCCAGCCCTGAATATAACGGTTCAATTACCGCGGTACTAAAAAATGCCATTGATTGGGCATCACGTACTGAGCAAGGCGCAGTTCCAGCATTTCGTAACAAGGTAACGGCTTTATACGCCTCATCACCGGGAGGCTTAGGTGGCTTGCGTGGTCTAAATCACGTTCGCGATATTTTATCGGGTATCGGCAGCTTGGTATTGGCAGATCAACTTGCCGTACCTGCAATTCACACTTTGCTTGATGAAAATGGCCGCATTAGTGACCCTGTGACAGCAGAACGAATTGCAGGCCTTGCTCAGCAGCTTGTCAGCTTAGCCAGCAAACTTAATAAATAACCTCTATTTCGAGATGAATATTTAATAAAAGCCAGCGCTAACGTTAAACAGTTGGCACATTATCTATTTTTAAGATACTGGCCCGGCGTTGTTGCTAATGTTTTTTTAAAAGCAGTATTAAATGCCGAGCTTGATTCAAACCCAAGCTGCTGTGCAATATATTGTTGAGAGTGACCACTCTCCAACATTTCGACCGCGCGTAATGCTCTAAGCTTTTGCTTCCACTGGCTAAAATTCATAGAAAAACTTTTATTAAATAAGCGATTTAATGTTCGACTCGATGCACCAACTTCAAGCCCCCATTGCTCAAGCGTTTTATGGCATCCAGGATGTGCATGTAGTTCACTTAAAATTGGCGTCAAACGGTTATCTTGCGCTGTTGGTATAAAAAATTGACTTGTTGGCGCGCACTCTAAACAATCAATAAATACATCAATAAACCGCATAGTTCGTGCGTCTAGATTATAGTCTTCTGGCCAACTACAAATCATTAAAACCATTGCTTTTAATAAGTCATCAATATGCAGTACCTTCGCGTTCAAGCCCAAACGTGCAACGTAAGACGTATCAATATAGACACTGCTAAATTGACCGCCGTAACGGCAGAAGGTCTCGTGAGGCAAATGCGGTGGTAACCACACTGCTTGATTTGGCGGAACAACAAAGCGCCCTTGTGAAGTAGCCACCGTCAAGACCCCTCTGCTGGCATAAGCTAACTGCCCCCATGTATGCTGATGAGTTTGCACATGCTGCCAAGGCGGCATTGGGCCTGCCCTTGGGTGAATAGGCCTATCGAGCTTAGTGCGCTTAAAGCGTGATTTGATACTCACCCAGCAATTTGTCTGATCAGATAAACTTTGTGTCATACTATGCTATTTTGGCCATTTTAAAAACATCTTACACTAGGGGCTGCAATATCAACAAATGTACTTAGGAAAAAAATGAAAGAACAAACTGGAGCCAAAACCTGGCAGTCGCCGTTCAATTTTTTAGCATTAGCCACTGCTATAATGGCGATCACCTTTTCTGGTTGGATGGCGCTACTTAATAACTTTGCAATAGAGGCGGCTAATTTTACTGGCGCCAACATGGGCATGTTGCAATCTTTACGTGAAATACCGGGGTTTTTAGCTTTTACAGCCGTATTTATTTTACTCGTATTAAAAGAACAAACAGTTGCGCTGATCAGCCTGTGCCTATTATCGATTGGAATCGCGCTTACAGGGTTTTTCCCCACTGTTTATGGCTTGTATGCCACCACTGTATTAATGTCGATAGGCTATCACTACTTTGAAACCATCAACCAATCTTTAAGCCTACAATGGTTTAATAAACAAGAAGCGCCTCTCAAATTAGGTAAATTACTCTCAATAAAGTCAATCGCTTCACTCTTCGCTTATGGGTCCATCTGGCTGAGTGTTACTTATTTAGCCACTGACTATAAAGCGCTCTATTTTGTACTCGGTGGGGGTGGGCTTATATTAACAGCGGTATTAGTTTTAGCGTTCCCAAGTTTTAAAATTAATTCAATACAACACAAAAAAATCATCTTGCGCAAAGAGTATAGCTTGTACTATCTACTCTTGTTTTTCTCAGGCGCGCGCAGGCAAATATTCATGGTGTTTGCAGGCTTTCTAATGGTCGAAAAATTTGGCTTTGATGTTGCCCAAATTACCGCCTTGTATATGCTAAATCATGTTATTAATATTTTTATTGCTCCAAAAATAGGGCAGATGATTAGTAGCATCGGCGAGCAAAAAACCTTAACTCTTGAATACAGCGGCTTAATACTGGTATTTATTGGCTACGCACTAGTTGAGTCTCCACTATTCGCAGCAGCCCTCTATGTCGTTGATCATCTCTTTTTTGCCATGGCTATTGCCTTAAAAACCTACTTTCAAAAGATAGCTAGACCTGAAGATATTGCCGCAACAGCTTCGGTCAGTTTTACCATTAATCATATTGCCGCAGTTATCATCCCTGCTGCTTTTGGTTTAGTTTGGCTATACGACCAAGTATTAGTCTTTTATTTCGGCGCAGCGTTAGCAGCATGTTCATTACTGTTCAGCCAGTTTATTACTGGGCATCTTCAACGCATTAAAAGTATTGCTTAATATCTTACAGCTTTGTCGCTGCCAACTTGGCAGCGATAAAATCCTCATGCGCGACATACAACAAGTTAGAAACACGGCGAATTACATACTCTTCTTGCGGATCTAACTCACCATCGGCATACGCTAAGCGCCATAGCAGCTCTATAATTTCAATGCGTTGCTCTGCGCTGCATTGATCATTAATTTGTTTAGAAAACTGAAAGTAATCAATCGCGTCATCCAAACTTTTTCCTGCGCTTTGCATTAGCTCACTAACGTCTTCATCACTCAAATTAAAATACTTTTTTAAAGTCAGAGATAACGTTTTCAATTCATCGTCTTGCTGCTCGCGATCAGCACGCATGACTTCAATCAATAATGCCGCTACAGCCGTTTTCAAATCATGCTCTTGCAGCTGAGCTGGTTGCTCATCAAAAGCTGAAAATAGTTGTTTTATTTGTTTGAACATCACATTTTCCCTTTTTGGGTGTTAGACTTACAGCATAACTCGTTGCATCACTGTAATTAAATAGTGCGCTCAATACAATAATGGAGTTAAAGGTTTATGAAAGGAAAAACAGCAAATAGGCTAGTAATTATCAGTGCACTGGCACTATTAATAGGCAGTAATGCGGTATTAGCAGAAAAAGGTGAAACCGAAAAACTCTATGACTTTGATGAAAAAGTCCATTATTACCAAACAAAATTAGACGCAAATAACTATCATCTAGAAATTCAATCTGACGACTATCAGCACTTTAAAAATCAAAGTGTATTTTTATTGCGCCATGCTGATCGTTTATGCCGTGGTAATCCGTTTATGCTAAAAGTGACTGATGGTGTACAAGAGTATGATCGTTTCCCAACCAAACCCCGCGCCTATCAGCCGCCTTTAACGGTATTACTACAATGTGAGACAAAGCCCAGCAAAGACTAATCTTTAGTCTTTATAACCCCAAGGCGCTGGCGGTGGTGTAATTGGTTTTGTTAAATCAAAATCAACGCGAAACTCGCGGCCTTGGCGAATTAAACGATAAGTAAACTTTTCAGGGTAAATATACATCTGCCATGTATTACCGATAGATTGTGGAATACCTTGGCTAACAAACAATTCTTTTGAATACTGATCCGCAGGGAACGACTGCACGTTAGCAAACCCAGCATCAACCGTATGACCACCGTACATAGTCGATACATCATCAGTCCCATCTTGATGGCGATGATCGTGTTTTAAACTCAAACCACTACCGGTTTTGGTAATGATCCACGTACGTGATGCATCATCACCTACATGAAACGGTACTTGTAACTCGCTATCAGTGCATTTACGAACATGCATGACTAATTTTTTACCCGCAAACGAGCTAGGACCAGTGGCATTATCAACCGTTACTTTACCCTCAAAAGCTTTACCACAATAGGCGGCAATATTATCAAAAAAGCCATCATGAGTTGGGATAGATACCAAAGGCGCAGGGCGAGCAAACGCCGCCGTAGACGCCAGCAATAAAGTTGCCGCAGTTAATAATTTCATAGCATGTTCCTAAAAATATAAAGTTGCAGCTTAGCGTGTTAATAAATACAAAGGAAGTAATCGCGGTGAGTGGTTTTTGGCTATAGATTAAATAAGCAAAGTTTACGAGCTTAAAAATAAATAAAACGTAAACAATTGCACTTGAGTCTAAAACTATTTATGTTTTTAAAGAGAATCAATTAAGAGGGTTAATATAGGAAATTATCCTATAGTGGCGTTTATCTTAATTTGTGCGCTATTCATTATAGAAGATCGAAAATATAACACATTATACCAATCTGCCAAATTATGTGATCTAATTAGCACACTGATACTTATCTACTTTTACTAAATTGAACTTAGAAAAATCCAAGCAACTTTTAGCTTTATCACGTAAAGAGCCTAATGCAAGAAAGCGCATACGCCTGCTTGCTGTTTCATTATTCTTTGAGGGTGAAAACAGAACGAATATTGCTAAGCGCCTAAATACAGCGCGCGGCAGTGTCATTAAATGGGTTTCAAACTACCTTAACAATGGCGTTGCTGGCTTGAACAACAAACCGATTAAAGGTCGTCCAGCTAAATTAACCTCACAACAACTAAATACACTGTCAGATTATGTAAAACAGTCAGCAAGTTCTTCAGAAGGAGGCAGACTAATGGGGGGAAGATATTGCTCAGTATATTTATGACCAGTTCAACATTAGATATCACACCGATCATATTTACAAACTGCTCAAGAAGCGTCGGTTTCGCTGGATCACAAGCCGTTCTATGCACCCAAAGCAGTCAAAGCAGTCAAAAGAAAGCCAAGAGGCTTTTAAAAAAGTTCCAAGTGGAAACGATCCTTCACACCCCAGGACATCTCCCTTTAGAGCGCATTGATGTTTGGTTTCAAGATGAAGCACGGTTTGGACAATAAAATCAAACAACACGCTTATGGGCTGAAACAGGCTCGAGGCCTCGCGCAACAAAACAACAGCAGTTTGAGTATGGATACTTATTTGGTGCAGTGTGCCCAAGTAATGGTAAAACAGAAGCGCTGATCAGCCCTATCGTCAATAAAGAGGTCATGACGCAACACATGGAATTAATATCAAAAGCCACGGAGGCCTGACGTCATGCGGTCGTGATTGTTGATGGCGCTGGTTGGCATACTATTGATACTGTACAACCATTCAATAATGTCACGCTAATAAAACTTCCGCCTTACTCCCCGGAGTTAAATCCAATAGAGCAAGTATAGAGTTGGATACGGCAACACTGTTTATCTAATCGTGTGTTTAGTGGTTATGAAGAAATTGTCGAACAGGTTTCGCAAGCGTGGAATAAATTCATTTCCGTTCCTGATACGGTTAAAAGCATATACTCTAGAGACTGGATCAAATTGACTTAATCTTTATGCAGATTGGTATTACTTACACACTTAGCGCAGACATACCAAACCCGGTGGCAGCAGTTAGCTCAAAATACACTAGGTAATACTTCACGCTCCGCTATTGCTACTAACTTACATGAATCACTAAAAAATGGCTTTTTATCGACCATTGATGCTCCAAAAATTAGCCAATTTAAAAAACTTAAAACAATTAATATGACTATTTGCTGCATACTTGCTTTGCTAGGTTTCGCTATTGCTTATATGTATTAATAAACACATCATATAGTATAAAAAGACTAGCCCCTGGAATTATTTAATTTGTATGTTTTGTACAAAAGGCAAAGCAGTATGGTTTTCATGCTACATTACTAATAAACACTCAATCAATTGATAAATATAATTAAAAATAAAAACACTTTGTAAATTCGGCTTTTGCAATAACGGTTTCAAGGCTTCTTACCTCCTGCGGAGGACCTAGCAGTTCAGGTATTGAAGATACAATGAATGGGAAGCTTGAACTTGTTAAATCAATACAAGGTTTGTCCGGTGGGAAGGATACATACCCATCTAAAAATCTCTACTTGTTTATCTCTGCATTCAACAATTGAAAACCTCTCAATAAACAACTGTATTGAAAAGTAAAACCGTTTACTCTTGCAGTGTTGAATACATTTTAAGTTCACAAGGATACGGTGAAAATGAAACATCTAATGAAGTCACAATAGAAGAAATGGCTGATGGCTGGCTAATGCGTTAACTTCCATTCAAAACGCGGCCTGAGCCGCGTTTCATTATTTATAATTATGGATTCAAAGGCACTGCTGAATTAAATCGAATATAGCCCTTTAATTCTGGAGATTCACTGCTCTCACAACTCTGCGTAATATTTACAGCCAGTTTTTGGACTTCATTTTTAGAGTTCTCTTCTAACTCAAAAATCTCAAATTGCCCATAAAGCCTACCACATCCTCTATGCTCCCCAGAGAGATCTAAACCAGCCGACGATTCACCTTGAAAAGGGTAACGGGTAGCATTTAAATACTCTCCAACAGACAAGCTTGCATCACCAGGGGCTTTTAGATTTAAACTCCAATTACTTTCATCACTTTCAAATAGAAACTCTAAGTGGGATTGATCATTTGAATCACGCGACACAGAAAAATCACCTGTTGCCTGCGTCTCTATGATCTTCTTCCCTAAGCTAACATAATCATCTTTAATACCATCTATAAAAAGGTACGTTCCTGAGTAAGGCAAATACTGCAAAGTTATTCTTTCCTTTGCACGCTCACCTAAGTCATTAGTAAGTATCACTTCAATAGTGATATCTGATTCAACAACTTCTGGTAGACTAAAACTTGTAGAAACTGCATTTTCGTCATCAAATTCAATGCCTACACCATTTAAATCAACCCATTGATAAGATAGAACCTGCCCTTTATTTAAAATACTGTCCTCAACACTCAACGTAGGATATTGATTGTCTTGATAGAAATAATTGGAGCTTGTTAAATTAGGAATAATACTATCTGTTGTTTTTATATCTAAAAATATCCAATTATGCTCCTGCCCTGTGACACTTGTAATACCTGAAACCTGTAAATCATAGTCTGTATCAGCCTTTAATGGTTGTTCTGGGTAAATATTTATTAGCGCGCCAGCAACCTCAACTCTACCAGGAATATTGATATGGTCGTACCCTGATTGAGTTTGGAAATATACAGAAGCAGAAGTGTCAGCTGCTACAGGTCTTGAAAAAATTAGAGGTACGGGGCCATCCAACTGAACTGAATTATTATTAACACTTCCAGGATCAAGTACTCGATCAAAATTATCTGCACGAAATGCTCTGATATTGTTATATATATTAAACGTAGACATAGCTTCGGGCAGGAAGGTGGACCAATGAAGCTGGAGCTGTTCTTCACCATAGCTAATGTTTAACTTATCAGAATCTGAAACAAAATTACTGGCTAGTAGTATCGACTCTTTTTCTGAGCTAACTTTAATAGAGCCCTTATGTGGATATTCCATAAAATACCCATACCAAGCATCTTCTTGAGAAAAGCTGAATTCACCATTCAAATTTGTATCATCAACAGTACCATTGGTTTTTATGCTGTATGTTGCTGTATTAAAATCAATTACCTTCTCTATCGTTAATTCTTTAATATTGACGTAATAAAAAGTTTCATCATAACTAAACGGCTTTAAGGCTTTTCCTTGGAGTTTTTCATCTACAGTTATAGCTATGGTTCGAATGCTAGGTGAATATGCAAAGCGAGTTGAGTAACTTCCCTTAAACGTCATTAGCTCATTATATGAGTAAGTACTTTCCAAGGTTTCAATATCATCATTATTGACACTAAACTCAATGATGCCATTTTGTAAATCAGCGTCTAAAATCGTGACTATTCTGAGGCCACTTAATGCATTCCGATAATTATCCGAGCAATCCTGAAAAGATTGCTGTAACACATCCCCTTCTGTAATCGTGCTGGAATCATCATTATCCAAATATGAAAGTGTATATAAGCCCCCATTTTCACACACTTGTTCTAGCTCTATTTCCTCGCCATCAAGCTTTGCTAATAGTTGATTACTTAAAGTTTGCGCTTCTTCCAGCAATAAATTTTGTAATAATAAAACCGTCTTTGTCGCATCTTGTGGTTTCTTTTCAACATTAATACGATGTTTTACCTCAATTGTATGTTCAGTCTCAACTTCTTGTCCATTATGAGCAACGTACAACTTATACACTGCAGTGGTATCCTCTGTTACATCGAATGGCTCTATGTTCAATGTAGCCTCTTCACTGATAAGGCTTCTTCCAGAGTCATACCAATGCACCACAACACCAGTGTCACTTTTATTTATATTGGCTTGTAAGGTAAACCCGTCATCCTCCGATACACTTTTTGGACCATCTATTGAAACCGTTAATGGCTGCTCAACGGGAGTTTCCGAGTCACCTCCACACCCTGCAATCATTAAAACAGCGGCTAAAAGCGCCCAAAAATTTCTTTGCAACTTACAATTCACGTAATTCACCTGATTTTTATCGTTAGTATATTGTGGATTGTACCCATAAAACAAAAAAATGTAATGCTGTAAATTAATTCCTCGACTCACAAAAAACACGGCCTTAGCCGCGTTTCATGATTAAATAACTTTTAAACCTTTACTGCCAAGGGCGCTCAGCGTTAAGCTTTGCTTCAAAGGCATCGATTTGTGGGTTGAGGGTTTCGGTGACACCGATAAAATCTAAACCACTTAATAAACGCTCTTTTACGTCTTTGCGAATATCAAAGCTAATTGGGGCAAACTTATTGCTGGTCAGCGTTTGGTTTTCAAGATCGATGTCGATATGAATATCGTCGTGTTGCTCGCTCAGTACAAATAAGTCTTCCAATGTTTGTGCTGGTAGTGCAATAGCTAACATCTGGTTATTGCCACAGTTATTAAAGAAAATATCAGCAAAGCTTTCCGCTAAAATCACTTCAAAACCATATTGCTTAAGCGCCCATGGAGCGTGCTCACGTGATGAGCCGCAGCCAAAGTTATCGCGAGTTAGTAATATTTGCGCGCCTTGGTAACATGGCCGATTTAAAATAAACTCAGGGTTTGGCTCGTCGTTATCTAAATAGCGCCAATCATAAAACAACGCCGCATCAAAACCATCACGGCTGGTTGAGGTTAAAAACTGCTTTGGAATGATTTGGTCGGTATCGACGTTGTTTTTATCAAGTGGGGCCATTAAGCCACTAAAAAAAATGCTCATTAGGCTTCTCCTCTAATATCAACAAAGCGACCATGAATAGCTGCCGCAGCGGCCATTGCAGGGCTTACTAAGTGTGTACGACCACCACGGCCTTGGCGACCTTCAAAGTTACGGTTTGAGGTGGATGCACAGCGCTTGCCTGCACCTAAGCGGTCATCGTTCATGGCTAAGCACATTGAGCAACCCGGTTCACGCCACTCAAAACCAGCAGCTTTGAAAATATCAGCTAGGCCTTCATCTTCAGCCTGTTTTTTCACCAAGCCAGAGCCTGGTACGATTAACGCCTCAACACCAGCAGCCACTTTTTTACCTTCAACAATCTGTGCGGCGGCGCGTAAATCTTCAATTCGGCTGTTGGTACATGAACCGATAAATACCGTATCTACGCTCGCTGACGATAACTTATCACCGGCCGTTAAACCCATATATTTAAGCGCGCTGCGAATCGCATCAGCTTTAATTAAATCAGGCTCTTGATCTGGATCTGGAATGCATTCATCAACACCAATAACTTGCTCAGGGCTAGTGCCCCAAGTAATTTGCGGCTGAATGCTACTCGCTTCTAGTTCAACTTCTAAATCAAACTGCGCACCTTCGTCAGTTTTTAAGGTTTCCCAGTAGGCAACTGCAGCTTCAAAATCATCGTCTTGTGGAGCAAATGGGCGGCCTTTTAAGTAATCATAAGTGATTTGGTCTGAAGCGATTAAACCCGCTTTAGCGCCCATTTCAATACTCATGTTACACAATGTCATACGCGCTTCCATTGACAGTGCTGCAATGCCTTCACCACAAAACTCTGCCACATAACCTGTACCACCAGCGGTACCTAGCTTACCAATCACCGCCATGATCAAATCTTTGGCTGTAACCGTTGGACGTAGTACACCATTAATTTGAATTTTTAATGACTTGGCTTTTTTCTGTTGTAGTGTTTGCGTCGCGAGTACGTGCTCAACCTCAGACGTACCAATACCATGGGCCAGCGCACCAAATGCACCGTGAGTAGAGGTATGGCTATCACCACAAACAATGGTAGTGCCAGGTAAAGTAATACCTTGCTCAGGCCCCATTACATGCACTATGCCTTGGTTAATTGAGTTTAAATCGTAAAGTACAATACCAAACTCTTTGCAGTTGGCATCAAGCGCCATCAATTGGTTTTTTGATACTTCACTGGCGGCATCTAATGAGCGGCTTTTGGTCGATACATTATGATCCATCGTTGCGATGGTTTTTTCAGGACAACGCACTTTACGGTTTTTCTCTCGCAGGCCAGCAAAAGCTTGCGGCGATGTCACTTCATGTACTAGATGACGGTCAATATAAAGTAAATCGGTTTGCTCATTAATACTAGCAACTACATGTGCTTGCCAGATTTTATCGTATAACGTTTGGGCCACTTGCTGATCCCCTAATTTGTTTGACTCGCCGCGTGACGGTGCAGCGAGTGAATAATTGTTTAAATACGTGCTGTTTTATATACGAGCGACAATTGCTGCGGCAACGTCTTGCGTTGTATAACCTGCATTTGGGTAAATATCCGGTGTACCTACGCCTGCTTCGACCGCTTCGGCTACTGCTTTTTCAATGCTGCGCGCCGCTTCATCTTGGCCTAGTGAATAACGTAGCATTAACGCGGCACTTAAAATTTGTGCGATTGGGTTTGCAACCCCTTTGCCAGCAATATCAGGTGCCGAACCACCAGCAGGTTCATACATACCAAAGCCCGACTGATTTAAACTTGCCGATGGCAATAAGCCCATAGATCCGGTGATCATCGCGCATTCATCTGACAATATGTCACCAAATAAGTTATCACACAGTAACACATCAAACTGGCTAGGTTGTTTAACCAGTTGCATTGCCGCGTTATCAACGTAAATATAATCAAGGCTTACTTCTGGGAAGTCTTTGCTTACTTCGGTTACTACTTCGCGCCATAAAACGCTTGATGCTAAAACATTGGCTTTATCAACCGACGTTACATGGTTATTACGTAATTTTGCTGCTTCAAAGGCAAAACGAGCAATGCGTTCAATTTCTTTGCGTGAATAGGTTTGTGTATCAAATGCGGTTTCTTCAGCCCCTTCGCCACTGCGGCCTTTTTCGCCAAAGTAAATACCGCCCGTTAGCTCGCGCACGCATAAAATATCAAAGCCTTTTTCGCTTATATCGGCACGTAATGGCGATGCAGCGCTCAGTGCTGGTAATAGTTGCGCTGGGCGTAAGTTACAAAACAAACCAAAGTGTTTACGTAGTGGCAAAAGTGATGCGCGCTCTGGTTGCTCATTGGCAGGAAGATGCTCCCACTTTGGACCGCCCACTGAACCAAACAAAATTGCATCGGCACTTTCACACGCTGCAAGGGTTTGATCGGGTAACGCTTTACCAAATTGATCAATCGCAGCGCCGCCAATGGCATGATGATGACGAGTTAAAGTGAAACCAAATTTACTGCTCACAGCATCCAATACTTGCTCTGCTGCTGCCATTACTTCTGGGCCGATACCGTCGCCTGCTAATACGGCAACGCTATAATTTGATTGACTCATCCTGCTTTCCTTTGTTGTTTTAAATCAGACACTTTTTGTGCGCGATAAATTAAGTTATAAACGCGGATCATGGCGCGTACTGACGCCTCAACCACATCCGCTGCAATGCCCGCGCCGTGATAAGGGCGGCCATCGTATTTAGCTATTATATTTACTTCACCTAATGAACTGGCACCTTCACCGGTAGCTTCTAGATTAAATTCAATCATTTCAACAGCCATACCCGTTAAACGTTCAATCGCTAAGAATGATGCCTCTACAGGGCCATTGCCGGTAGCCGCTTCTTGTTTAGACTCACCATTAATCGTCATCCCAATCGTTGAGCTTGCTACTGATTGCGAGTTAGACGTTGAGTTAACAAACTCTAATTGGTATTTGTCGTCTTTATCACTGATTTGGTTAAAATAAATCATCGCTTCAAGGTCATAGTCGTACACTGTACCTTTTTGATCTGCAAGGGTTAAGAAGCTTTCATATAGGCTATCCATATCGTAATCAGATTTTTGATAGCCTAATTCTTCAAGGCGGTGCTCAATAACATGACGACCCGAACGTGAGGTCATATTTAATTGGTTATTTGGTACGCCGACGCTTTCTGGTGACATAATTTCATAGGTATTTTGCGCTTTTAATACACCGTCTTGATGAATACCTGAACTATGGGCAAAAGCATTCTCGCCAACAATCGCTTTGTTAGGTTGCACTGGCATATTACAAATTTTCGCCACTTGGCGTGAAGCGCGATAGATTTCTTCACTGCGAATATCGGTATACACTTTTAAGTGGTCTTGGCGCATCTTCATGATCATCGCCACTTCTTCAAGTGAACAGTTACCCGCACGCTCACCAATACCATTAATAGTACATTCGATTTGCCGTGCACCGGCTTGCACCGCTGCAACAGAATTGGCAACAGCCAAACCTAAATCATTATGACAATGTACACTTAACCGCGCTTTATCAATATTTGGCACGTTATTCATTAAATGGCGGATCATCGCCGCGTATTCGTCTGGCGTAACAAAACCAACTGTATCTGGTAAGTTGATGGTTGATGCACCAGCATTAATCGCCTGCTCAACAATTTTGCATAAATCCCAATGCGGTGTACGGCCTGCGTCTTCGCATGAAAATTCCACATCATCAGTATAATTACGGGCAAGCTTAATTGATTTAACCGCCATGGCTGTCGCATCATCTAAGCTCATACGTAGCTTGTGTTCTAAATGCAAAGGGCTGGTAGCAATAAAAGTATGAATTCGACTTTGTTGTGCTGTGCGAAGTGCTTCGCCACAGGCTTCAATATCTTTAGCAACAGCGCGTGCTAAACCACAAATAATCGGGCCTTTCACTTCTGTCGCTATACGTTGCACTGAACGAAAATCGGCAGGGCTCGAAACCGGAAAACCTACTTCCATCACATCCACATTTAGGCGGCTAATAGTATGCGCCAGCTGGATTTTATCTTCTTCAGTCAGGCTCGCTTTAAGCGCTTGCTCACCATCACGTAAAGTGGTGTCGAAAATCCATACTTTATCTTGTTCTTGCATAATCTACCCTTAATTCTCTGCTGCCCTGGATGCGAGATAAAAAAAACCCCGCGATATGCGGGGTTTTTTGTGTTTACTTAATGCAAATACACTAATCCCCGCTCACGTGCGCTTGCAGTAAGAGGTTCAGTTTTAATGTAATTAAATGAGTGTTTTGCATCGTCTTTACTAAATGTGTGTGTTCAGTGAGCCCTATTTTTAACACTTCAAAACTGCGCATGCAAGCATAATCTCACCTTTAAATGGAATGAAAAACCACAATAAAAGAAAATAAATTTCGCATAAAACCAACTTTACGGTTATATAATTCAAACCAAACCTAAAGCAACCATAATATACTTTACTTTATGGCCGATCCTGCTTAGATAAGTTTTCTATTTTAATTCCCACTGTTGTCTCCACTCTATTCAGATCCTTTGCTCATTTTATGCATAATTAATTACTCTGTGCTTTTTGGTTGGTAATAGCGACAGGTGCTAAAACGTTAAGCCCCCAAATATTCATTTCTTTAGTACGCGTAATGCGTTTCTCTCCCGTTAAAATATTGGTTCTAGTGATAATGCTATAAGTAACAGGTTTACCAAGCTCATCAACCTCGCCCATCGGGTTAAAACCTAATTTAAGCGTGACATTTTCATCCAGAGAAAAAATAACGCCATTACCTTCCCCTATTTCTGAGTGCTCTATTTCAGGGTTGGCAATATTCACCCAATGAAAATGCGCTTTTGGTCTGCCTTGAGTCATGAACGCCAAATATTTTCCATCAGGTGAAATACGGTGGTTTTTCATCTCCCACTCTTTTGGGAAACCAAAATCAACTTTGCGTACTACTTCACCATTAAACTTATGTATCCAAAAGCCGTCATGCTTTATCGCTAAAAACTCTTTATCGCCTGGGAGTAAAAATAACTCGTCAGAGTAAATTATTTCGCGCTGTGTAAGTGTTGCTGTTGATACTTTGTAGTTGTAATGTTTACCATCTGCATAAAAAATTACATTATCGCTATCTGAGGTCCAGTTAAATGAAGGATGCCCCCCCGCCTGACATGGTGATTAGTTTTTGTTCTTTGGTGTCGTAAAGCTGGCGTGTCGCTCTATCATTGATATAACCCGAAATAGCTATATAGCGGTTATCTGGGGAGCGGCTTGGTTTATGTAGCCCTACGGGTCTAAATTGCATAAACACTTCTTCAGGAATTATGCGGCGCCTGTCAGAGCCATCTAAACGAGATGACCACAGCGTGCGTACCTCACTGTATTTGTATTTATTCCAAAACATTAACCGCGGGGTTGAGAAGGTATCTGCATCGCCATACACCTCTTCACGTATTTCCATCGGCCACTCAGGGTGGTTTTTATGCTCTTTAGCCCATGGGTATTTAGCAACATCAACCTCTGCCTGCTCAGAGCCTTGTGAAGGTGGCTCTGAGCAACCGCTTAGTACCAAGCTGGCACAAAGAGAGAGCACACAAAACATGCTGTATTTTTTAAAAAACATCAAAAACTATCCTTTTACTGAATGCGCTTATTTACTGGATTGCTGTAAACACACTCATTATTTAAAACTTTTTAAATTATCAACAAACTCTTTCGCCCATCCACTAGGGTTATTATTTGCAATAAGCCCTATAGACTCCATTGGCGGAATAATAATAGGCCGTTGATTATTATTAGCCGTGTAGGCATGAAAGGGCTGACGCGCCTCTAAAGATTCATTGTTTATCGTGGATAAAATACCGGCTTTGTTCGTTTTTAATACAATAGGCTTTTTTACATCATAAACAACCGAATCAGGCTGTTCAGCAACCACAAACCGATTTGCTACTGGCGTTAATTTACTCACGGGTGTGTTGCTTTCAACATAACCAGTTAATAAATACACTATTGGGCTTGCAGATCCTTTGCTCATGTCATGCATTTTATTGTCCTTGTGCTGCTAAGTTAGTAATTGCTACAGGGACTAAAGTTCTCATGCCCCAGATTCCTTTTTCTTTAACTAACCCTTCAGTTTGCACACCTGTTAGTATGTTTTTTGTTCTGATGACACGCTCTGAAAGATAAAACCCATTTTCATCACGTTCTTGCGAGTGCTTTATTGTGTACTCTAATTGATAATCTTCATCTGGAGAAAAAATAACGCCACCACCCACACCTATTTCTGAATGCTTTATTTCAGGGTTTTCGATATTCACCCAATGAAAGTGGGCTTTCGGTCTGATATGAGTCATAAACGCTAAATACTTACCATCCGGTGAAATTCGGTGGTCCACCATCTCCCATTTCCTCGGAAAACCAAAATTCACTTTACGCACTATTTCGCCATTAAATTTATGTATCCAAAAGCCATCGTGCTTTACTGCTAAAAACTCTTTATCGCCGGGAAGTAAAAAAGCAGCGCCACTGTGGTGAATTTGTGGTCGTGGGGTTAACTCGCCTGTTGGTACATGGTAATTAAAGTTTTTGCCATCTGAGTAAAAAATGACGTTTTCACTGTCTGACGTCCAATTAAACCACGGGTAGCCACCACCGCCTGACATGGTGATTAGCTTTTGCTCTTTGGTATCGTAAAGCTGGCGCGTCGCTCGGTCATTTATATAACCCGAAATAGCGATATAACGGTTATCTGGTGAGCGAGCTGGTGCATGTATACTAATAGATTCTAAACGTGTAAATACTTCTTCAGGAATAATACGGCGTCTGTCTGAGCCGTCTAAACGAGATGACCACAGCGTGCGTACCTCACTGTATTTGTATTTATTCCAAAACATTAACCGCGGGGTTGAGAAGGTATCTGCATCGCCATACACCTCTTCACGTATCTCCATCGGCCACTCAGGGTGGTTTTGATGCTCTTTAGCCCATGGATATTTAGCGAGTTCAGCCTGTGAGAGTGATGACTCCTGCGATGATGACGGCTCTGAGCAACCGGTTAATAAAGCTATAAACACAAATACGGATACCGTATAGCCCTTGTTAAAAAACACCTTAAAAATCCTTTTATAAAAACCTAAATAAAAAAGCCCATATCAATGAGCTCTTTATTTACGCAATGTTTAATCGCTTAATTTACGAATATTAATCGCCTCGATACTGACTTCATCTAAACTTTTCGAATGGACTTCAAACCACTCTTTAACTTCATCAACAGTCATGTCATTCGAGCTATAAAAGTCTTTTTGATAATCACTCAAGTGCGGTTCGAGTTTGTTATAGCGTGTACTATTCATTGCTTTAGACCATGGCGCGTTATTGATTAATGATTTCGGTAAGTCCACCTCTAGGGCAAAGCCGTGACTGTATGTATCATCGAATAACAAGCCATCAACAGTGCTAAAGTCGGCAACGTGTATACCTGAATTACCAGCCGTTCTAAACTCTTTAAAACATAGTTTAGGTGATTCATCAACCGAGCCATTAGCGTTTATATCCACTTTACCAAAAGGGCGAATACCTTTTACGGTATTGCCTTTGGGGGTCTTATAATCCAGCTTAAAACGTGCGACATACAAATGCTTTTTCTCAGTTTGGCCTTGCTTGTCTAACTCAGCTTTTTTGTTATGCCAATTAAACAACGAGAGTACCTCTTGCTCTTGCTCTTGAGAATCACTTCTTAAAAATGAAATAAAATCGCGAAGTTGAGACTGCCCCTTTACGTTGCGTCGTCTTGTTAGTTTATATTGGTTATCACGTATTTTATCTTTATCAAAACCACCTGTTAAAGAACGTTCAATTTCACCAATATTAATTAAATTACTGGGATAAGTAGGCCCTTGCAACTCACTGTCTTTAAGCCAACTTGACGAAATACCCGCCATACTCAAAAAACACGGAATAGTATTGGAGTTTAGGTTGATCAGGTCTTTGCTGTAATTATCTTCAAGTAACTTATCGGCGGTTACCACGACAAAAACTTCAATTTCAGTATTCCAATCATATTTTTCAATTTTAAGGCTATTACCGTGGCGAGTGATGGTAAGGTTGTTTTTTATTGCACTTGCCCAAAGCTCGCGCTTATAAAGTTCTTCATAAGTAGTTTTTTTGTAAGGTCCCTCTAAATACTCATTGTTTAAATTCGCTAATGAGATAAATGGCGCGCCTTCGCCCCCAATTCTAATTGCCATAGTAACGGTTTTCTCACCATCAAATAACGCAGGGTAGGCAAAGCTTGAATCATAGCTCGTTAGGTAGTCTTTAATTAACATTGAGTTGTGTTTTTCTTTATCAACACTCACTAAAAAGTCGTCTTCAATAAAACTAAATACCCCATCAAACTCAACGGGGCCTTGTGCAGGTGTTTGTTTAAGCGGTAAATCCTGACTCTTAGTGCCAGCCACTTGGCACCTGATTCTATAGCGCATATTATTTAGCCGACCAGAGTCAGCATAGTCATCTGCGCTATTAATACCAGGTAACAAAAAAGCCGCTGAATGAGCGGTTGGCTTTATACCTAAATACGTTTTAGGCCCAAGTTGATAAAATGGCTGAAATACACAGCCAACCATGCCTATATAACGCGATTCATCAAAACCGTCTTGATTTATAAATAGCTCATCTTTGGTCAGCGCACGTGCAAGCTCTGAATACTTAATACTGGTTACATCCCAACCATCAATGCGTTGCACTTCAAACGTGAGTGGTGCTATGTGGGCTATCGTTTCATCAAACACCACCAGCACTCTAACCGGTGTAAATGGGGTAATTGATTCATCCCCTAAATCACTCATTAAGTGCCATTTTTTAGTATTAACATCTTGGTAATACATCACACTACAATGATAATTTGCTTCACCGTATTGCATCATTAATGGGTCAAAAGTATCAATAAAGTTGTCAAGCTCATTAGTGCCTAAAGTATGTATCGGAAAATACTTTTGATACTGTGTTTGTAAGTAACCTTGTAAGGAAGACACTGGCGCTTTAGACATCATATAAAACCCAAGCGCAGGGCTAACCATGCCTATCAAACTTGCTGTTGATCTTTCTTCATCCATTACTTGTACGTGGTTGTCGTATAATATTTTTCGGTCACTCGCGGCGGTTAATTTAAAGTCTTGGTTTACACCATAGGTTAATTGGTATTCCCGCTCAGCGGCACCAGAGCCTTTCATTTTATTTACGTTTTCAACTAAGTTAACCCAAAACGTATCCATTTTTATTACCGCGTTATCTATTAGCGGATACGCCCACTCATCGCCGAGTAAAAAGTTTTCAATATAGGCCTGAATCTCTAATTTTTTTGCATTGTTGATATAGTCTTCTTTGCTGCTTGCATACACTTGCGCTCTTAGCAGTAAACCAACCAATCCCGCAATGGCTTCGGCCCGTACTCTGTATTGCGCCGCCCATAAAGTGCTATTAGCAATGGTGTGGTTACTGTTCATCTCTGTTACCAAATCACGCATTAATGCTTGGTTGGCGCTACTTCGTTCGCTTTGCTGTTTTTGCCTATCATCAACCGCTAAATATTGTTTGCATATATTATCTGTCATTATTTCATCGGTTAGGGCAGCAACGCCGCGAATAACAACAGGCGCGGCGCCTACCACCGCTGTAACAAGCCCAATTGAACGTGCCACAAGCGCGGTATGAGGTATTACACTTAATACCGCAAGCGCAGTGTCAAGCGCGGCCATTAATGCTTTGTCGCCCTCTTTTGAGCGTGCGATTTTTTTCTCAACACTTAAGCTACGGTAACGTTCTAAATTATTCAGCCCCTCACGAGAAGCACTTACAGCAAGGCTACTGACAATATAAGCTTTAAGGCTTACCCGCCGGTTAATTGCACGTTGGGCTTCTGAGTCGTTATCAACCAAGTTCTCAAGCATGCCGTACCCATATACCCGCATGCGAGATTCAACTTGGTTATGATCCATACCGCGGCTAATCATTTGTTCAGCTAAAATAGTTTTAACAGCCTCAGCGCGCCTTAAAGACAACTTTTTATTATATTCAAAGCCGCCGATATCACAGGTATACCCTGAAATATCAACCATTGCATTAGGGTTTGCTAGCAGCCCTTCAACAATAATTTGGCTACGCGATATTATTTCATTTTGGTACTGCTCACTCACAACGTCACTGTCAAGTTCAAACTGGCTCTGAATAACCACATCATGGCTTACTTCGCGCTCGCTTAAACGGGCAAAATAATCATCAGCCACTCTTTTATAATGATTAACACTGGTGTTTAAAGTGTTTTCCGCTTCACCAAAATACGATATGGTCGCCTTACTAAACGCGCTAATACTTACAGCTAAATTAACGGTATTCATTGATTTATCCAATACGTTGAGTACGCGTGCAGGCACACCTAACGTACCACCTAAGGTATTATTGAATTGCCGTCTCTCATTTTCAGTTAATGTATGCGATTTATTAAAAGGCCAGAAGTGTTTGCTTAATGCATCGCTTGTTGTCTCGCCACTGGGATTAGTTAACGCCTCCCTCATTTTAGCCCAGGCATCAACACCGCTATCAAGTGCAAAGGTAGCATCAAGCATTGCTGATACTGCAGGGTCCTGGTTAGTTTGAAAGTGGGTATGCAGAGTTTTAGCAACTAATTTGGCAAATTTCCCTCGGTTATCATGGTGTACGCCATCGGCATCAACATATTGCTGCATGTCGGCAACTAAAAAGCCCGCAGCAAGGCTGGCGCGGGTTTTAGTTAATTCCCAGTTTGTACAGTAATCTAAAAAGCCACCGGCAATTGCCGTGGGTTTGCTATTCGGCATTTTGGCATCGGGCGAGCCATATTCAGGCAAGCCTTTTTTTGGCTCATTAGGGTCAAAACCTTCAGGGGCAGAGGCCGTGTTTTTTGCAAAGTTAATTAAATGGGTGTAATAACTCGGAAACTGCTTAATCAGTGACTCTTCAACTGAAATTGGGTCGCAGTTAATAATATCAAACTCACCGGCCTCGTTTTGAATGTCAAAATGCAACATTTCGCTGAGTTCGTAATAAGGGGTGCCACTGTCATCATAGCTAAGAGCATTTTGGCTCCAACGATTACCAAGCGGCCTAAGAGTTCTTGAATCTAATTTAACGCGTATTTTATATAAACCAGCGCTCAGATTTTGATCATTATTATTAATTACAGCGGTGTACACTGTCGAACCATCAACTTTTTTAAACTTACCTTCTATTGGCGCGTTCGTTCCTCTAATAACCTCAACATTACTACCTATTTTTCCTAGCGGAATTGATTGATTAACACTCAGCAACAGCGCCCGCGTTTTGGGTATAACATAACCATAAATATGGGTTACCTTGCTCTTAATAATATGTTCGTTATACCAATCGCTGTAGGTTGTATCTTTATTATTAGTATCAGGGCGCTTTAAATCTTCAACTGCAATTTGTTGATAGCTAAGAGTATTGGTTTTACCCTTATAGCTTTCTAGTTGAGTTTTAAACGTATCAAACCACTTATCACCTTGGCTTGCCGCTAACAAGCTTATCGCATCAACCGGCGGCACAATAATAGGTCGGGTTTTATGGGCATGAAACGGGTTTCGTGTTGTCAACTGCTTGTCATCAACAGCCTCAAGCACCGCACCTTCATCACTGCTTAACAGTATTGGTGCGGCTTCATTGCTATCAGCCACCACCACACGGTTAAACAGCGGGGTGAGCTTGCTGATTGGCTCGCCTCTATTAACATAGCCCGTGAGTAAATACGCTTTAGGAAAACTAGATTGCCCTGTATTCAATAGCTCTGTCATTATTCATCCTTGATATTAAACACGTCAAAAATATATATAGTTCCCATGCCCCATATATCATTTTCTTGAATGGGTATTTCTCGTGTTTGCTGAGTACTTAAATCAAATTCATAAAAAAAGTCATCTATATAATACTGACCATTCCCCATTAAATCCTCTGAATCTTTAAACCCTTGACTTAACACTTTATTTTTTTTATCTGAGAAAAAAAACGTCCCTGCTTTTCTTGGTAGTATAATGCGCTTGCTGGGATCTGATAAATCAATCCAATAATTTTTTGGATAACCAAGCCCTTCTGACACAAAATAAATATAATCGCCGAAAGGGGATACTTCTAAATACTTCATAGTAAATTGAGTGTTAAAACCTAAATCGACCTTCTCTATCACGTCGCCATTAAAGTCATGTAACCAGTATTTATTTTTTTTATCGGCTAAAAAAGTTTTACCATCTGGCAATAAAAACAAGCCATTAGAGTAAATAATTGGCCGCTCAGTAAGTGTTTTAGTGGGTACGTGGTAGTTATAATGCTTACCACTGGCGTAAAAAATCACATTTTCACTGTCTTTAGTCCAATTAAAATGGGCATAGCCATAGCCTTCGCTCATAAAAATAAACTGCTGGGTTTTAGTATCCCAAAGCTCACGTGTGTAGCCAAGTTCATTGTTGTACATTGATATTGCGATATACCGATTATCTGGCGAACGCACCGGTTTATGACCATCGACCATATTCTTACCCGTAAATACGCTTTCTGGAATAATCCTACGCCTGTCAGAGCCATCCATGCGCGCTGAAAACAACGTTTCTATACCTATCCACTCAACCTCAGCTCTAAATAAAATACGCGGAGTTGAAAACGTTTCTTCATCGCCATACACCTCATTGCGCACCTCTTTAGGCCATTCAGAGTGGTATGTGTGGCGATACGCCATTTTATCTTTACTAAATCGGCTGGGCTGTTCTTCAACAACTTGTTTAGCAGGTGGAGCAGGCTCCTCACCACAGCCAGTTAATAGCAATGTAGCGACACTTAGTAACATTATGACTGCACGGCGTGAAAATGACTTAGTTAACAGCGGCGTTATTGGTGATTTTTTTACTGAAATTAATGACATCAATAGTCCTTGATTGTACGGTGTAAATTGGTCGTAGAGGCAGCAATGCGAAGCATGAACGGGGTAGTTTTTTGGGCATGAAACGGGGTTCGTGTCGTCAATTGTTTGTAATCAACAGCCTCAAGCACGGCGCCTTCATCACTGCTTAACAGTATTGGCGTGGCTTCATTGCTATCAGCCACCACCACACGGTTAAAAAGCGGGCTTAACTTACTGATTGGCTCGCCTCTATTAACATAACCTGTGAGTAAATACGCTTTAGGGAAACTAGATTGCCCAGTATAAAGTTGCTCTGTCATTGTTCATCCTTGATATTAAACACGCCATAAATAAATACTCGCCCCATACCCCATATATCATTTTCTTTAATTGGTATTTCTCGTGTTTGCTGAGTACTTAAATCAAACTCATAAAAAAAGTCATCTATATAATACTGACCATTCCCCATTAAATCAGTCGAATCTTTAAACGCTTTACTTAACACTTTATTTTTTTATCTGAGAAAAAAAACGTCCCTGCTTTCCTTGGTAGTATAATGCGCTTGCTGGGATCTGATAAATTAATCCAATAATTTTGCGCTGCTCCAAGCCCCTCCGATACAAAATAAATATAATCGCCAAAAGGGGATACTTTTAAATACTTCATCGTAAATTGAGTGTTAAAACCTAAATCAACCTTTTCTATCACGTCGCCATTAAAGTCATGTAACCAATACTCATTTTTTTATGTGCTAAAAAGGTTTTGCCATCTGGCAATAAATACAAGCCATTAGAGTAAATAATTGGCCGCTCAGTAAGTGTTTTAGTGGGTACGTGGTAATTATAATGTTTACCACTGGCGTAAAAAATCACATTTTCACTGTCTTTAGTCCAATTAAAATGAGCATAACCATGGCCTTTACTCATAAAAATAAACTGTTGGGTTTTGGTATCCCACAGCTCGCGGGTGAAACCGTGCTCTGTTGTATCCATGGATAAGGCAATGTACCGGTTATCTGGCGAGCGCTCAGGTTTATGTAGCCCAACCATCCATTTATCTTCAAATGCAGTTTCGGGAATAATCCGGCGCCTATCAGAGAGATCCATGCGCGCAGAAAATAATGTAGTTTGCCCCGTCCACTCTATGTCGGCTTTAAATAAAATACGCGGGGTTGAAAACGTTTCTTTATCGCCATACACCTCATTACGTACCTCTTTTGGCCACTCAGGGTGGTATTTATGACGATACGCCAATTTGTCTTTACTAAATCGGCTGGGCTGTTCTTCAACAACTTGTTTAGCAGGTGGATTAGGCTCCTCACCACAGCCAGTTAATAGCAACATAGTAATACTTAGCAATATCATTACGCTGCTTCGCGCGCTTTTACTAAACGCCTTTATATTCGTTATGCTGTGTAAAAGTGGTTTAAAACGGGCTGTGTTTTCTGAGATTAATGACATGGGTAATCCTAGTATATGCGGTGTGAATTCATTAATAGATTTATCTTATAAATCTATGTTATTTATAATAAATTCATTCATCATCTATATTAATGCTTGGCATTAATTCTGCTTGCGGTGTTTGACCACTCAACTGTGTATAAGGCACTCGTTCAAAGATATAAAAAGGCTCAGCCCCGTCATCTGGATCTTGTATTAAATTAAAAGTACCTTCGGTGGGAATTTTTTTAAACGTGAGCCGAACCCAATCTGTATCTACAATACGTCGATCACCGACAGAGCATTCTTGGCGCCAACAGCTTTCAACATGCTCAAGAATAACTTTCTCATTGAGCGGGTTTATTGGTTTAGCCGATGATTTAGTTAAATTTAACTGGTATGCAAAGGTGATTTTTGGCTCTGTAATATACTTTTTATTTCTATTATTAACTTGCATTGGCATGCACTGTGAAACACTCATATTAGCTCCCAAATACTTGCTGTAATTTTGCTTTGGTTTTCTTCCCTGCAATTCCATCTACTTCAAGGTCGTGCTCGTATTGAAAATCCCTCACACCGGCTTTAGTTTTTGCGCCGTTAACGCCATCAACTGTGCCACAGTCAAAGCCCAGTAAATTACAGCGAGCTTGTACGCCTGAAAGGGTATCGATGGGGTCTAAATGACCAACTTGTGCGGTAAAACTTTCACTGGGTGAGCTTTGATCTTCCTTGAGATATAAATCAACCTGAGCGGTGAGCGTGTCGTTTTCATTTAGCTCAACTTCAACTAAGCCGTCACTCGGTAAAACGGTGTCGATAGTTTGGTTGCCGATGTTGAGTACAATACGTTTGCCAGTGATGTCATCACCATCTTCATGAATTATTTGCAGGCGAAAATATTCTTTTTCGTTTTGTACAACAAACGTATTTAGGCTATTGGCGCGCAGCGGCATAAACTTTTCTTTTTTAGGTGGTATGGTAATTTTATCGCCCGGGTAAATTAAGTTTGGATCAGGGCGCAGCGCTCTAAATTCAGCATTGCTTGGGTGGTTATACAAGGCGGTTGAGGTTTTATAACCATATTGGCGTGCTATGCGTAGCAGAGTTTCGCCTTGTGCGACGGTGTGTTGTTGTGTCATTGAAATATCCTTATCCCTAAATATAAATATCGCCAGAGCAAGTCTACGTTTAGGTGATGTTGCCTACTGACCAATCGTGATCGGCGAGTTCAAAAAAGCTGACTTTGGCGTTTTCAAAATCAGGGCCTGATACGTTGGCGTAGCCGTTTTTATCGAGCTGTCCGGTGATAACATGGCCGTTACGTAAGCGAATTTTGTACCCCATATTCGCTTGCGGCTCGCCGGCTTCATCACGCAATTCAATTTCGTAGCCTAACGCGGGCTGTTCAACGGTAAAGGTAGTGGTATCTACTGCGCCGCTGGCAGTGACAATAACGTTATAAAGTCCGGGCTTTACAGCAAAAAAATGCTGCCAAAATGAGACTTCGTCAGGGCGTTTTTTATCGAGTTGCAAGGTTACTTGCCCGCTGGTTGGCCCTTGCCACTTAATAACCACGCTGCGGCTGTTGCTGCTTGAGCCTTCAATATTGAGCTTCCAGCCATCGGGCACGCGTAAGCTAGTGCCGGGTTTGGCTGGTTTGCGATTACTAAAGCCTAGGTTGTAGTCGTAAATCAAATTGGCATTTTTATAGCCGGTATATTGCTCGGCGAGCTGCTCTACAGTTTCACTTGCTTGTAAAAGATGGTTTGAAAAATTTTGCCTAACTTGATGCGACGCTTTTAGCAATACAGTACTTTGCAAAATAGGCTTATATATACATACTGCGGGTAAGTGAACTTCAACAACTGTTGGCTTTAAAGCACGGCTATTTTGCTGCATTGATTGCGCAATATACTTTGCTTGGCCTTCGCCATACTGGCTATTGAGTAGCGCTGGATTTGCTAAGAAGTTTGCTTGGTTGGAGTCACTTAAAAAATGCTCCGAAGCCGAATAATCAGGTGTGGCATTAGCTCCACCGGATGACGAAAACTTAGTGGTACTCACAGGATCTTTTGGATAAACAGCTAAGCCTTACGCGGTATTTTTATAGGTGTTGTAGCTGACTTTTCGCCATGTTTTTTCATTTGCCCAAAATTGGCTGCGGGGATCATCACGTAGCCGTGCGGCTTGGCGTTTATCAATTACACCATACTGATTATCTTGAATAAGCCATTGTAGTTTTTTCGGTAATAAAAAGAATTCAGCTCGCCTGACGTACGCAAACGTTACAACAGGTTCGGTTGCTTCATCTTTTATTTCATCAAAAATATGGGCGTGTTGAAAGTTCACCGCGTCCTTGGTGAGCATGTGCATCCTCGCTTTCTCTAATGCAGAGATTTAATTTTCTGAGTATAAACTTTAGCTTGCAATAATAAAGAAATAGGAACAAAAAATCTACAAGCATTTATGCTGATTATTCACTCGTGTTTTTATTCTCTCGCACATAATTACTAGCGCCACGCGTTATATAACGTAATTGCCAAATTAAACGATCGACTAACTCTTCTCGTTGTTGCCCTTCTATGTCTAATGCTTCAGCACCGGCATTAAATACTAGCGTGACCATAGCCTCTGCTTGAATATACGCATGAGTTGCATCGCACGGGGTTTCGCTTTCAAGATAATGAGCAAGCTCTAAAATAAAGTGTTTAATTTCACGGGCTACAGCGGCACGAAATGCTTTAGAGGTGCCGGAGCGTTCACGCAGTAATAATCTGAATTGATTACTGGAGTTATCAATAAACTCCATAAAAGTAACAATCGAGGTGGTGATAATGCTACCGCCACTGGCTATACGGCGGCGCGCTTGGCGCATTAGCTGGCGCAGCGTTAAACCGGCTTCATCGACCATGGTTAAACCCAGTTCATTCATGTCTTTAAAGTGGCGGTAAAATGAGGTTGGTGCTATACCTGCTTCACGGGCAACTTCACGTAAACTTAAATTAGAAAAGCTATGATCGGCGCTTAATTGGTTAAATGCCGCTTCAATTAAAGCTTGTCGTGTTTTTTGTTTCTGTTGCGCGCGAACACCCGACATGAACTACTCCTGATTTAATTTAAATCAATTTATGGTGATTTTTATCTTAATTCTCCAGTCTAATACTTGACGGCAAGAGAATGAAATATTATTTTAGCTTACAAGTGTACGCTCAGATTTGAAAAGATGAAAAAACCACCGATTATTTGGACCAATGTCCTATTTTTTAGTATTACTTTTTTGGCTGCTGCCACATTAGTGCCTTGGTATGGGTTTACCCATGGCTTTACCAGTAGTCATTGGATCGCATTTGTTGCTTGTATGTTTTATGCTGGTATGTCAATTACCGCAGGCTACCATCGCTTATGGGCCCATAAAACTTACGACGCTCATCCTGTTGTAGAAGCCTTTTTTGCTTTAGGTGGTGCTTTTGCACTACAAAATAGTGCGCTGCACTGGAGCAGCGATCACCGCGTTCATCATGGCCAAGTTGATGACCCTGTAAAAGACCCTTATGCAGCAACTAATGGCTTTTGGTATAGCCACATAGGTTGGATGTTACGCGATTACCAAGGCGACAGTTATGGTGATTATAGTAATTGTCGTGATTTACAACGCAATAAAATAGTGATGTGGCAACACCGTCATTATATGAAATTAGTATTAGCAACTAATATTGGTATCCCTGCTCTGCTGGGTTTAATAATTGGTGATGTAATTGGCATGCTGTTGTTAGCTGGATTGTTGCGTTTGGTATTGAGCCAGCATTTCACCTTTTTTATTAATTCGGTGGCGCATATCTGGGGCTCTCGACCTTACACCGAAAAAAACACTGCTCGTGATAACGGGGTACTAGCCTTGTTTACTTATGGCGAGGGTTACCATAACTTTCATCATATTTTTGCCAGTGATTATCGCAATGGCATAAAATGGTTTCATTATGATCCCACAAAATGGATGATCCGCGCTTTTGCGGCTGTTGGACTTGCTAAAAAATTAAAACGTACGCCGGTTGAGCGCATCGAAAAAGCCAAAGCCGAAACGTTAATGAATAGAACGCAAAACCGTTTAGCGAAATTGCCTTTAGCGCAAGATAAGCTTACATTATTGCAGCAAGAGTACGATTTATTGCTGAAAAAGCTACAACACTTTTGCGCACTAAAAAAGCAAGTTTTAGAAGTTAAAAAGAATAACATGCTGCAACAATGCGAAAAATCAGCTTTAATGACACAATATCATGAGTTGGAAGCAGCCTGGGAAAATCAAAAGCAGGCGTGGCTTGCACTCAATGCGAGGTTATTAAAAGCCTCTTTTAGTTAATGTAGGAGTGGCTGTGGCCAAACAACAAGTAAAGCAAGAACAACCATCATTTCAATATGATGCAATTATTATAGGCACAGGTCCTGGCGGTGAAGGTACCGCCATGAACCTGTCTAAAAGCAACAAAAAAGTGGCCGTTATCGAACGCCAAGCTGCCGTTGGTGGTGGTTGCGTACATTGGGGTACTATCCCTTCAAAAGCACTACGTCACTCTGTTAGCCGCTACATAGAATACAAAGCAAACCCATTGTTTAATGTGGGTGAGCGCCCTAGTAGGTTAACGTTTCCTGATATTTTGCGCCACGCCAGCTCGGTTATTTCTAAGCAATCAAATTTACGCAGTAGCTTTTACGATCGTAATCGCATTCATATGTTTCAAGGTGATGCTAGCTTTGTTGATAAGCACACAATTGAAATTAAACGTCTTGATGGGTCAACCGAACGACTAACTGCTAAAACCATTGTTATTGCTACAGGTTCTCGCCCTTATCGCCCACCTGAAGTCGACTTTACCCATTCTCGTATTTACGACAGCGATACTATTTTAGGCCTAGAGCATGACCCTCATCGTGTGCTTATTTACGGCGCTGGTGTCATTGGTTGTGAGTATGCGTCTATTTTTAAAGGTTTAGGTGCAAAAGTCGATTTAGTTAATACTCGCGACCGCTTACTCGCCTTTATGGATGCTGAAATCTCAGATGCTTTAAGCTATCACTTTTGGAATAGCGGCATTGTGATCCGCCATAACGAAGAGTTTGACCGCATTGAAACCCGTGATGATTGCGTTGTTATGCATTTAAAATCAGGAAAACGCGTTAAAGCTGACTGTATTTTATTTGCCAATGGTCGCACCGGCAACACTGACGGACTTAACCTTGAAGCGGTTGGCTTAAAAGCTGATGGCCGCGGGCAGTTAAAAGTTAATGAAACTTACCAAACCGAGGTCGATAACATTTATGCCGTTGGTGATGTCATTGGCTACCCAAGTCTTGCTAGTGCAGCGTTTGATCAGGGTCGAATTGCTGCCGATGCAATTGCCTGTGGTAATTGCGATGAAAAACTAATTATTGATATTCCGGCAGGTATTTATACCATCCCTGAAATGAGCTCAGTAGGTAAAACAGAGCAGCAGTTAACCGCCGCGAAAATCCCTTATGAAGTCGGCAGAGCTCAATTTAAACATTTAGCGCGAGCACAGATTGCTGGTACCGAAGTGGGTAGTTTAAAAATATTATTCCACACTGAAACCAAAGAAGTACTGGGTGTGCATTGTTTTGGCGAGCGTGCCTCTGAAATCGTGCACATTGGCCAAGCCATTATGGAACAAAAAAATGGCGGCAATAATATTGATTACTTTGTAAATACCACCTTTAACTACCCAACTATGGCTGAAGCCTATCGTGTTGCGGCGTTAAATGGTTTGAATCGACTGTTTAAATAAACACGTTGAGACAGCTAATAAAAAGCCCGCTTACTGATAAGCGGGCTTTTTTGATTATAAATGACAGTGTTTGTTACAGCTGCAGTTACTTATGATATTGCGCACTAAACTCATGTACGGCATTAATAAATACACCCGCGTTTTCAGGATCAACATCAGGCGTAATACCATGGCCTAAGTTAAATACATGACCTTCACCTGTGCCAAAATCTTCAAGGATAGTCGCTACTTCTTGGCGAATACGATCTGGTGTGCCATGTAACATTGATGGATCCATATTACCTTGCAGAGCTACTTTGTCGCCGACACGGCGCTTAGCATCGCTAATATTAATTGTCCAATCGAGACCAATTGCATCACAACCCGTTGCTGCTATCGCTTCAATCCATTGACCGCCATTTTTAGTAAATAACGTAACGGGCACTTTGCGGCCATCGTATTCACGAATTAAACCATCAACGATTTTGTGCATGTACTGCAATGAGAACTCTTTATAATCACGCGGGCTCAATACACCGCCCCATGAGTCAAACACCATTAGAGACTGCGCACCGGCTTTAATTTGTGCATTTAAATAATCGATCACTGAATCAGCAAGCTTATCAAGTAACAAATGCAGTGTTTTTGGCTCAGCAAACGCCATTTTTTTGATTTTACCAAAGGTCTTGCTGCTCCCGCCTTCAACCATATAAGTAGCAAGTGTCCAAGGTGAACCCGAGAAACCAATTAGCGGTACTTCGCCTTTTAGTTCACGACGGATCGTGCTTACGGCATTCATAACATAACCAAGCTCATCTGTTGGATCGAGCTTTGGAATTTTTTGTACATCAGCAAGTGATGAAATTGGACGCTCAAATTTAGGACCTTCACCGGTTTCAAAATACAAACCTAAGCCCATCGCATCTGGAATCGTTAAAATATCACTAAATAAAATAGCGGCATCTAATGGGTAACGACGCAGCGGCTGTAATGTTACTTCACAAGCGAGCTCAGCATTTTTACACAGGCTCATAAAATCGCCCGCTTGTGCACGAGTTGCGCGGTATTCTGGTAAGTAACGCCCTGCTTGGCGCATCATCCATACCGGAGTCACATCAACTGGCTGTTTTTGTAGTGCACGTAAATAACGGTCGTTTTTTAATTCGCTCATAGCGTAAAGGATCCTAAAGCTGATAGATATTGTGCAGATTGTATCACCATATCGCACACCTCTCTATCGCTATGGCACTAATTAACCTTAGTATTGATACAGATTAATAATCTATTTTAAGATGCTTGCTTGGTACAAAATTAATACAACAAACAATAACATTTGAAATTTTTTATTAATATGTTTGCAACATAGTAAAAACCTTGGTATAACTTGTCCCGCGTTAACAATAAAAACAATAAAAATTACATAACAATAAAAATAAAAATCTTCTAATAACAATAAGAAAGCTTGTTTAAACAAGTCATGGAAAAAGAAATTAACCACCTTTATGGTGGTTTTTTCTTGCCTGAAACAATATAAACGATTTGTATTTTATTAAAAAAACTGTTTATATATCATATAGTTCTTGTTTTATTACAAAATTATAAAAAAAATGTGTTGATCTTTGCGGCATATTTCATTGTTATAGAAGAAACCAACCCAGCTAAGGAGAATGATAATGCTGACGCGTTTGGAAAAAGCTCAACAAAAATGGGGTGGTAGCCACACCGTGATCGACAAATGGCTCTCAGAACGCCAAGAACTATTAGTTTTATATTGTCGTATTGCTGGCTTTTCACCGTATGATAAAAAAGACCATGCCTTACCTGACCAATTACAGATCCAAAATTTTTGCCAACTATTGATGGATTATTTATCTGCTGGTCACTTTGAAGTGTATGACGACATTGCCAAGGCATGTGAGCAAAAAGGCCCTAACAGCCAGCAGCTTGCCAATGAACTTTATCCACGAATTTCGCAAACTACTGACATTGCACTTGATTTTAATGATAAATATGCAGAGGTGGATAAAGAAGATTTACTCAATGATTTTGATGACGACTTATCAAAACTTGGTGAAACACTTGAGCTGCGTTTTGAGTTAGAAGATGAGTTGATTGATAATTTATATTCTAATCACACCTAGATAATACACACAATTATTACGTTACAAGGAGCTAAGCTCCTTGTTTGCTGTTTACTTTAAGTCTTTTCTCACCCATCTATAAATTTAATATTCCCAGAACACCCCATAAAATTGAAATTTATATTTCAATGATGTAATTATAGCCTTATTGTGCATTAAAACTACACAGGCTCGCCATGAATAAACGTACATTTTTGAAATCTGTATCACTCCTCAGTGCAGGGTTACTCGCAGGCAATAGCGCTCAAGCAGCTAACCTATCAAGTCAAACTGCACTAAGTTTAAAAAAGCCGAACGCCTTACCAAGCAGAGGCACAATTGGTGTAGCTAGCCCATCAGCAGCAACAGCAAATCAAAAAGACATTATTTTAGCTAAGCAAGTAATTGAAGCGCTTGGCTATAATGCTAAGTTAGCACCTAATATTATGGCTAGACGTGGCCACCTTGCGGGCACTGATACACAACGTGCAGACGATCTTAATGCGCTGTTTAACGACAGCAGTGTTGATGCTATTTTTTGCTTACGAGGTGGCTCTGGGGCGGCACGTATTTTACCCCTGCTGGATTATGCAATGATCCGTGCTAACGCCAAACCGCTGATGGGCTACTCAGATATCACCGCACTTCATAACGCGTTACTAGCTAAGGCGGGTATTGTTAGTTTTCATGGACCTAACGCCTCTAGTGATTGGAATCCATTTCATGTTAAACAATTTAAACAAATGTTTGAGCAACAAACCCGCATGCACTTTAGCAACTTGCCAAAAGCCGAGGATGAATTGGTTAATAGCCAATACCTCACCCAAACCATCACACCAGGTAAAGCGACTGGACAACTTATCGGCGGTAATTTAACTGTACTAACAGCGCTGGCTGGCTCAACTTATTTACCACAATTTGACGGGGCTATTTTATTTTTAGAAGACATTGATGAAGCACCTTATCGGATTGACCGCATGCTCAGCACTTTAAAACTAATGGGTGCACTGGACAAAATAGCGGGGTTTGTATTTGGTGACTGTAACGATTGCAGCCCGGGAAATGGCTATGGCTCATTGACGCTAGATGAAATTTTTGCAGATTATATAAAACCGCTGGCTATCCCTGCCTACCGAGGGGCGATGATTGGCCATATAAAACGACAGTTCATATTACCGGTCGGTACGCAAATCGAACTCAATGCTGATACAGGTACGTTGACTATGAAAGAAACCGCCTTTAGCTAAGATTTTAGCAACAAAAAAAGGGGCTAATTAGCCCCCCTTCTCGCACAGAATAAATAATTACTCTGCAGCTGCTGCTTGCTCTTCATTTTGAATTTCAAGTAATTCAACTTCAAAAACAAGTGTTGAGTTAGCTGGGATCTTACCTAAGTCACGATCGCCGTATGCTAGTTCTGCTGGAATAGTAAACTTATACTTAGAACCTACAGGCATAAGTTGTAAACCTTCAGTCCAACCAGCGATTACGCGGTTAAGTGGGAAAGTCGTTGGTTCGTTACGAGCATACGAACTATCAAATTCAGTACCGTCAAGTAGTGTGCCTTTGTAGTGTACTTTAACTACGTCAGTTGCTACTGGCATTTCACCATCACCTTGAGTGATCACTTCGTACTGTAGGCCTGATTCAGTTACTGTTACGCCTTCTTTCTTAGCGTTATCAGCTAGGTATTTTTCACCTTCAGCTTGGCTTTTTTCAGCTTCTACTTTGGCATGTTGCTCTTGCTTAGTACGTACTGACGTATCAAGTGCAGTTAATACTTCACGAATTTTCTCTTCGTCAATTTTTGCGTCGCCAGCAAGGGCATCTTCAAAACCACGAATTAATAATGCTTGGTCAAGCTCAATGCCTAACTCTTTTTTATCAGCTAAATCTTTATTTAAAAAGTTACCAACAGATGCACCAATACCGTATGCTTGTTGTTGTACTTCAGTTTCAAGTTTAACAGGTGCTTGTTCTTGTTTTGCTTCTTGATTACAAGCTGTTAGCGCTAAAACTGACGCTGCAATCAATGACAATTTAATCGTCTTTTTCATTTTAAATCTCCGACACACTTTGCAGATGTCATTTATTGTATTATTACTAGTTAAAGGTTAACGGCCCATGGTAGGCTACTTATCTAATTTCTGATTGTAGGCTATACGCTCACTTTCACGTTAATTAGATAAACAACCTAGGCTTTCACGAGCCCTAGTCTAACCTCTCAATCACTAAGAGTTAAGGGGAAATAGCTGTAATATGTCGATATTTCGTACTTTTTTGTATCTTCTGTGCTGCACCTTGCTGATTGCCTGCTCAGAACAAAAAGACCAAGCCACTGCAAGCTATGAGCATGCAGCCAGAGGCGCGTTCGCCTCCGCAATATCTCATGATGGCAAATACAGCCTGATCTCATCTATACACCATGGGGTCGCCCTATGGGATAATCAACAGCAAGTACTAAAATACCAATGGTTTCAGCAACAAGACGCCGATAGCCTAGTACATACCGTGGCTATCGCTTATGACAACAGCCACGCTGTTACCGCTGAAAAAACCACTTTTGCAGTATGGGATATTGCCACTGGCAAAAATACCGGCTACTACAAAATAAAAACCGCCACTATTCGTGATATCGCCATTAGTAACCAAGGCCGCAGTGTTTTGTACGGTCGTAGCGATGGCGTTGTTGTTTACCTCGACTTAGAGACCGGTAGACGCATTGAGTTCCTTGGCCACCAAGAAAAAATTAACGCAGTTGCTTTATCGCCCAACGGAAATTTTGCTCTCAGTGGCTCCAATGATTATGCGGCGTACTTTTGGGATACTCGTTCCGGACAAGTGATCCATCGCTTTAACCATCCAAGTCGTGTCACCCAAGTGACCTTAGATCCGCAAGGTCGCTATGCATTTACCGCAGACAGTATGACACAAGCACATGTATGGCAGCTGACAACAGGTGATCTTGTTAGTAAACTGCAGTATATTGCCCGCCAGAGAATTTTCACTGCGGTACGCTTTAATGAAGCAGGCACCTTGCTGGCAACAGGCTCACCTAACCGCTTAGTGGACCTATGGCAATTATCCAGTGGTGAACAAATTCAAAGTTGGCATGTAACACCGCGAGAAGGCAGTAGACCAAAATCAGCAGTGGTACTTGATGTCGCTTTTACTGACAACGATACTGCGTTGTTAACCGAAAGCTCCAGTGGGATCGCTGAGCGCTTTACTAGACGAGAAAAAAATGAACACAATTGAACATCGCTTAACAGAACTTGAAGCCAAAGTGGCTTTTCAAGACGAAACGATTGAAATTTTAAATGATGAAATAAAAGTGCACCAGCAGCTGTTGGCAAAAATGAAGCGCCAAACAGAGCTACTGGCTGAAAAAATTAAAGAGTCGCAATCATCATCTATGATGATGTCAGACACGCCAGAGCCTCCGCCGCCACACTATTGATGGTTGCGGGCGCTTAATCGCCCGGTTTAAACACGCCAATGACTTGTTCAAATTGGCGTGTTGATGCCTGAACAGCCTGCTCTGGCTGTGCCATTTTATGGCCGCACTGAATGCATTCGACTTTCTCTACATCGTGCTCTTTGTAAAGCATCATCATATCCATGGTTTTACACTCTGGACAGGTTGCCCCAGCAATAAATCGTTTTTTCTGTTTCACTACGTTTTCCCACAGTTTGAAAAGAAACTTGCTACATTTTAACCCAATAACTACCCAGTTGATACGCTGACGATTGAAATATAGTCCAGCTTCCGTGCTATGATAGCGTCAAGTTCACAAAGGCACAGTAAAGCGCAGACTACATGATCCAGATCTCAGAAATTGAATTACTTCGCGGCGGTAAAGCACTCCTTAAAGATGCCTCAGCTACATTATTTCCAGAACACAAAGTTGGCCTAGTTGGCGCCAATGGCTGCGGTAAATCAACACTCTTTAGTTTATTGAAATCTGAACTACAGCTTGATGCAGGTAATTGCAGTATCCCTAAAGACTGGTCTATCGCCTCGGTAAAACAAGAAACGCCAGCGCTAGATATCAGCGCAATTGATTATGTATTACAAGGTCATCCTGAGTATTACGCCATGCGTATTGCGCTGCGCGAAGCCGAACAAAATGATGATGGCGATACCCAAGCCAAAGTGCACATACAACTTGAGCACATTAAAGGCTATAGCATAGAAGCCAAAGCCGGCGAGTTACTTCACGGGTTAGGGTTTGCAAATAACCAAATTGAAAACCCCGTTAGTGATTTTTCCGGTGGTTGGCGAATGCGCTTAAACCTTGCCCAAGCGCTGATTCGTGATGCCGACTTGCTGCTACTGGATGAGCCAACTAACCACTTGGATTTAGATGCGGTGTACTGGCTGGAGCGTTTTTTACGCGCTTACACCGGTACTTTAGTGTTGATATCGCATGACCGTGAATTCCTCGATGCTGTAGTTGACCAAATTTGGCATATCGACAAGCAAAAGATCAATGTTTACAAAGGCAACTACTCGCAATTTGAACGCCAAAAAGCAGAGCGTTTATTACAACAACAAGCGATGTTTGAAAAACAACAAGATCAAATTGCCCACCTTGAGCAATTTATTACCCGCTTTAAAGCCAAAGCCAGTAAAGCCAAACAAGCACAAAGCCGCGTTAAAGCGCTTGAACGTATGGAAAAGCTCGCACCAGCTCATGCTGATTCGCCCTTTGACTTTGAATTTGCAGAGCCTACCGCACTACCAAACCCATTGATGACACTCGATAAAGCTCAAGCCGGCTATGGCGATGTCACAATCTTAAATAGTATTAAACTTAACTTAGTCCCTGGTAGTCGCATTGCCCTACTTGGCCGTAACGGCGCAGGTAAATCAACCTTAATAAAGTTATTGTCTGGCGACTTACAACCGCAAGCAGGCGAAGTATTCCAACATCAGGGCTTAAACATAGGTTACTTTGCTCAGCATCAATTGGAATCGCTAGATTTAAAAGCCAGCGCGATTACCCATTTGCAGCGTTTAAATCCTAAAGCCACCGAGCAATCACTGCGTGACTTTTTAGGTGGTTTTGCCTTTATTGGTGATAAAGCCCTTGAGCCCGTAGCACCGTTTTCAGGGGGTGAAAAAGCCCGATTAGTACTCGCAATGTTGGTCTATCAAAAACCAAACTTATTACTGCTCGATGAGCCAACCAACCACCTTGATTTAGAAATGCGTCATGCTTTAGTAATGGCGTTGCAAGGGTTTGAAGGCGCGATGGTTACCGTTTCCCATGACCGTCACATGCTAAAAAATACCGCCGACGAATATTACTTAGTGGATAACGGTGAAGTAACCCAGTTTGGCTACGACTTAGACGAATACTATCAATGGCTACTTAACGCTAATAAAGAAGCGGCAAAAACCACTCAAGATGACAATGAACCAAAAGCAAACTCAAGCGTTAACCGTAAAGAGCAAAAACGCCTAGAAGCAGAGTTTAGAAAAGCCACACAACCACTTAAAAAGCACATCGAAAAGCTTGAAAAGCAACTTGATAAACACTCTGCCGAATTAGCTGAAATCGAACAAGCACTTGGCGATAACGAGCTTTATAACGATGACAACAAAGCAAAACTCAAAGAATTACTAGCTAAACAAGCGACGTTAACACCGAAAGTAAATGACATCGAAGAGGAGCTATTAATGGCCCTTGAAGAGATGGAAGAAAAAGAGCAAGCGTTTGCCAATGAACTTGCTCAATAGCAGAGATTTTTGGCAATTTGCATGTCGCCTTTACAGTGAAGGTGACATGCAAGCACGCCTGTTAGATTACCAAAACCAGCAAGGTAAAAACGTTAACCTGTGCCTGCTACTGTATTATTTAGACTCTCTCAATCTAGCAATTAGCCAAACTCAGTTAAACAAACTTGAGCAATGTATTAGTGAATTTGATCAGCAGGTATTACAACCGCTGCGTGCCGCCCGCGGCTATTTAAAAACCAACCACACCGAGATTGCAGATTACGCTGCAATTCGTAAAGAGCTACTCAGCGCCGAGTTAAAGCTAGAAAAACAACAGCAAGAGATGTTGATAGATGCGGTAAATAAATTTAGATTAGCTACGCATCCGGAGCCGAATAATATGAGGTTGTATCTGCTTAAGCTATAAGCAGCTCGGTGCGAACTTGTGTTTGGGATATAGTTAGGGCAATCATGTCTAAAACCATTGCCCACGGATATTCATACCTGTAGGAGCCAGCTTTAGCTGCGAATATATTTTTATCTGTCTCACTGTCTTTTTTTGTACAAAATTTTAAAGTGATTTATCCACAATGAGGGTTTCGAGGCGCTACGCTTTAAAGAAAAGCCAGTAAAATATACTAGCGCTTGTGTAGGTCGTGCTTTAGCGCTTGAATTCCGCGGCTGTAGGCTTGTTGTTATTTTTGGTTCTCAACCTGATACCTATTAATGTTCCTATAACTGTACTTAAAAGTAAAATAGGTAGCTCAAAAGCTAAAGTTGGCGGGATAAACAACTCTTGCAAAATAAACGAAGTGATCGCAGTGCTAAATAAAAACCCCAACACATAAACTGCACATGCATATTGCCAATTATGGCTTGAACTTCTGTAAGCCATAACCCCATACATGAATATGGATAAGAAAGCTGAGGGGATTAACTGGATTACGAAAAAGTCTTCAAAGGTTAGTCTCGCAATCATATTGATAACTTGTGATGTTAAGAAACCTAAACTTACATAAAAAAATGCCATCACTAAAGTGTATTTAACTATCCGTGTAACCCTCAAGATCTCCCCCTGTATTACAGTTTTTATAACCAATACAGTTTAAAATAAAAATGCAAAGACTGGTAGCTTTCCAGTTTTTTCATTAATAATGGCCCGCAAACTCCCTAGAGCTTTGCCACTTTAACCTTTCTCCTTGCAAACTCGCTAACTGATTTGATCCAAATCAACTTCTGTATCACTGCTAATCAACTTAGGAAAATAGCTTGATCTGGATCATAACAACCTAGTCAAACTGTCTCTATCATTAATCCATAGACATTAGGAGGCATTTATGGACGTATTCTTCAGAGACTTTTTTAGTGACCCAGTACTATTTTTATCATTTGGTTTTCTGGGAGTAGTGATCAGTTTATGCCTTTTCTTTGTGTACTTTTTTATCAAAAAAGTACATGACGACAAAACACCCAATCAGAATTAAGCACGACGCACAAAGCCCCTATCAAGTTATTTGATTAGGGGCTTTTTATTATTAAAAGTTTGTTACACTAGCGATTCTATTAGCTAAACATGTTTTAACTTATGTCTACAGATTTCAAGCCAGCTTGGTGGATGACTAATCGCCATGTGCAAACCATTATGCCACGGTTTTTTCGGCCTTTTCATAATACTCGCTACCAATTAGAGCAGCTTGATACTCCCGACGGCGATTTTTTAGAGCTCGCTTGGTCACAACCCAAAAACGATAACGCGCCGCTGGCAATTGTATTGCATGGCCTGGAAGGTAATATCAATAGCTTTTATGCAAAAGGCATGATGAAAGCCCTCAAAAAGCAGGGGTTTAGTGTTGTTTTAATGCATTTTCGTAACTGTTCTACTGAAGTTAACCGCCTACCCCGTGCATATCATAGTGGCGAAACCGGCGATCTCGATTTTTTTATAAAACAACTTAAGCAGCAGTTTCCAGATCGCTTGATGGTTGCAGTTGGCTTTTCACTCGGCGGTAACGTACTGGCCAAATACTTAGGTGAACAAGGCGAACAATGTTTACTTGATGGCGCGGCGGTTGTTTCAGCTCCTTATGATTTGTCGCCATCATGCCAAGTTATTCGTAAAAGTTTGGCTAAGATTTATCAAAAGTATTTACTCGATCGCATGAAAAAATCGATGCAGCGTAAATTACCGCAAATCACAAAACAGATTGATTTAACACCAGATCAGCTAATGGAAATTGATGATTTATGGCAGTTTGACGATAAACTGACAGCTCCTTTACATGGTTTTATTGGTGCTGAAGATTACTATCAACAAGCCAGCGCTAAGCCTTATTTAAAACACATTACAACACCCACATTAATTGTTCATGCGAAAGACGACCCAATGCTGTCAATTAAAGCTGTACCCAGTAGGCAAGATGTTAGTGAGCATGTTACGCTGCAAGTCTCAGAAAAAGGCGGCCATGTTGGCTTTATAAGTGGAAAAAATCCATTTAAACCGATTTATTGGTTAGAGCATGTAGTGCCAGATTTCTTCACCCAAATCGTCAAAAAAGAGCAGCTATGATCATTCCCCATGAGCAACTAGATAAAGACACTCTATACAATTTAATTGAAAGTTATGTGCTACGTGAAGGCACCGATTACGGTGAGCAAGAATTCAGTATTGAAAGTAAAGTGGCGCAAGTAAAACAACAACTACAAAATGGCGATGCCATGGTGTTTTTTTCAGAACTGCACGAATCAGTTACTATTATTTCTAAAGGTGAATTTAAAGCACTGCAAAGTGAAACACAATTTAACGAGTAAACTTGTAACCCTAGTTGTAAAAATAGACAATGGCTTTTTTACTAAAAGAGCCATTAAAAATGATAAAACTAAGCTCAGTAGTTATTGCCGTTGCACTTGCTTTATCAAGCCAAGTGCAAGGTGCAGACATTAGCGCATCAGCTAAAGCAATTAAACTCACCAAAGACACTATTTTAATCGATACTCATATCGATGTGCCGTACCGTATTCATGCTAAATGGGCTGATGTTACTAAAGCCACTGATGACGGTGATTTTGACTACCCACGCGCAGTTAAAGGTGGCTTAAATGCGCCATTTATGTCGATTTATATTCCTGCGCATTTGGAGTTTGAAGGGAAAGGTAAAAGCTTTCAGCTAGCAAATCAACTCATTGATAGTATGGAAGCAATTGCCCAGCGCGCCCCTGACAAATTTGCTATTGCCGATTCAACGAATGATATTAAAAAGCAGTTCAAACAAGGCAAAATGTCGATAGCAATGGGGATGGAAAACGGCTCACCAATTGAAGGTGACATGGCAAACCTACAGCACTTTTTTGATCGTGGTGTACGCTATATCACCCTTGCTCATTCACAAAGCAACCATATTTCAGATTCATCTTATGATATTCGCCGTAAATGGAAAGGTCTAAGCCCATTTGGTAAAAAACTGGTTACTGAGATGAACAATATCGGCATGCTGATTGATGTTTCACATATTTCAGATGATGCGTTTTATCAAGTAATGGAGCTATCTAAAACACCGGTTATTGCCTCACACTCATCACTGCGCAAATATACGCCTGGTTTTGAGCGTAATATGGATGACGATATGCTACTAGCACTAAAAAAGAACGGCGGGGTTATTCAAATAAACTTTGGTTCAAGCTTTGTAACCGCTAAAGCAGGTGATTGGGGCAAGCAGTTAAAGAGTAAAAAAGAGTCGGCAAAAAAAGAAGGCACTAAATTAAGTCAAGATTTTGATGCCGCGTATCGTGCTAAAAACCCGTATCCATTTGCGAGTCTTGAGCAAGTACTTGAGCATATCGATCACGTTGTAGAGCTAATTGGTATCGATTACGTTGGCATCGGCTCTGATTACGATGGTGTTGGCGATTCACTGCCAGTAGGCTTAAAAGATGTATCTAGCTACCCGAACCTAGTGCAAGGATTAATGGATCGTGGTTACAGTGACCAAGATATCAAAAAAATCCTCAGTGGCAATGTGCTGCGCGTATGGCAACAAGCCGAACAGTATGCAAAAAAACATTAATTGATAAATAATTAGGTCCTGAGGTTCAGGGCCTAATTACTCTTTGATGGCTGGAAAATCTCATTTATCAATTTCTCTTGAGACGTGGACCCTGCCATTTTAATCAACTCATACATCGCTCCTGTTGTCGCAAAGGTGCTTTGTGTACAGCTAAACGCGTCAAACAAGTTGTACTGGTAATGCGTTGACTCAGCTAGTAAATCACCTGAAGACACATCATATACAAAAAACTCAGCATAGGTATGAAGCGCATTTTCATCTTTATAATAACCGTCTTTAGATCTATATTTAAACGCGCCACTGAAAATCAAAACCGTGTCTACATTTTGTTGATTATTAAACTCAATGTTGCTCCATCGCGAGACGCCTACATCAGTATTAATGATCGACATAGATTGCTTATTTAACGGCACTAATGTGGTATCAAAACCAGCAAAGCGCGCAATTATCCGCTGCGTTAGCAGCTCATTTAAATCCGTAGGGAGCGCATACAACTGCCGTTCATTGCTGAATACCGTAACCCCTGTATGCGTACAAAGTAAGTTATCACCAATCAGCGTAATCACACCAACTTTACCAAGCGGTTTGCGATTTTCTGCGATGCTGAGGGTTGCTTTTTTGACACTGTCTTTTTTAACCTTTTCTTGCTTTGTTGCGCACCCCGATAGGAGCAAAAACAACGCAATAAAAAACCACTTAAGTATATTCATATTTTTCTTTTCCGTGCTGTATACAACGACCAAACAACATGATGTTTGCAAAGAGAAGAGTCTCCTTGCTTAATTAAAAATAAAATTAATCTTCGTTATCAATCATACTTAGCGAATAAATTATAATACGCTGAAGCACACTTAACTTTCTACATCTTTTAACAGACTTATAGCCCCAAAAGCGGTAAATTACGCCTTTTCAAATATGGAGCCTCCACCACATGCCTATTAGTAAAGGATCAGTCGCAATAGCCCTTGCCTCAGCCGCACTTGTGGTCTCGTGTTACGGTACATTTTTCAAATCAGTGAGTTTACCTAACGACAAAAGTAGCACTGAACAGTCATCGATCATTGTTACTAATATGCCACTGAATAATGACAGCAACGAACTTTCAGTTACCCAATTGCATAACAAAATAATATCTTTACAGCGACAAGTTACCAGCCTAAAAATAAAAAATACTTCTATAGATCAAGAATATAATAACGATGACTTTAAGGAGTTGGTGCTTGCTGTACTGACGGAAAAAGAACAGCAAGAAATAGATGAAATGCGTGAAAGCAACCCACTTTACGGTTTTTATGCCGACTTACCACAAGACTATGAACTACGCATAAAGTCAGACTCTGACTATGCGAAAAAAATAACCACACAATTACGAGAGCAAATACTCGACCCAAATGCCACAGACATCGATAGACTCGCAGCCCTAACTCAACTACAAATGAATATGTATATTTTGAATAAATCAAAAATACCTGAGTATGACTTTGCGGTAGTCGATAATATTTTAGAGCTGGCCGCTAATAGTGATGATGAGAAATTCAAAATCCAAGCCATTGAAGTCATAACTCAAGCACCCGTACTCGATCAACGCCTGACTGAGCGCTTTACTTCACTACTGCAGCATGAGTCTAACGATTATATTCGCCGTTTAGCGGGGCAAGGATTGATATCGCAATACTATCAATCGCAAAGCTCAGAAGATGGCAATAGCCAACAAATTGCCCAGCATATTTTATCACTTTACCAGCACACTAGTGATGATAATGTCCGCTCTGTACTTGATGAAATGATTGGCAATGAAAGCATGCTAGCAGAACTGCGAAAACATGCTGAAGGTTAAACGTATTAAAAAACGGCTCTCATTCTGATATAAAAAATTCATATTTCTACTCATGAAGGATTACTGAGTTTTAACTATACTGTTTTGCATAAGTCGCTAAATAAGCTATCAACATAACGTAATATGCGCACGATTAAAATTAAAAGTGGCATTACAATTAGCTATCAAGATAAAGGAAAAAAATCAGCGCCTGTCATCATTATGATTATGGGCCTTGGAGCGCAGCTAACAGTATGGCCTGATGAACTCTATTTTGGCTTAGTAGCTAAAGGGTTTAGAGTCATCCGTTTTGATAACCGCGATACTGGTCTTTCAAGCCAACTTGAACAATTTGGTAGCCCTAACCTATTCAAAATATGGCTAAATAAACGGTTACCTATTAAATCCCGCATCCCATACACCTTAGATGATATGGCAAATGATGTATTAGAATTAATGGCCGAATTAAAAATCAAAAAAGCGCATTTAGTCGGTGCATCTATGGGCGGCATGATTGCACAAATTATCGCAGCTAAACATAAAAAAAAGGTCTTGAGCTTAACCTCAATTATGTCAAGTTCGAGTAAACCTAAGCTATCGGCGTCTAATTTAAAGCTATTTTTACAGCTTGCAAAACATCGTCGCGCCCAAGCCAGTCGTGATGGTGCTATACATTATAATATAAGGCTAAATCAATTAATTGGCAGCCCAGCCTATCCACAAGATGAACTAGCTTTGCGTAAACAAGCTACCCTAGGAGTGGATAGAGCACACAACCCGCAAGGCTTTAACCGACAACTTGCCGCTATTACTGCCAGTGATTGCCGGCAACATTTAATGCCGAAAATAAAAGCCCCAACCCTCGTCATACATGGCAGTTTAGACCCTGTCATGCCAATAGCCGCTGGAAAGCAAACCGCAGCCCAAATCAGGAAGGCTAAATTAAAGATAGTAAACGGTATGGGCCATGACTTCCCGCCAGCATTAATGGTAAAAATGACCAAGTGGATCAGCAAACACGTTAAGAAAGCAGAACAAAAGCGCGCGCAGAAAAAGTTAAAAAACAAATAGCTGACAAGTAACTGCAACAACTGTACCTAAAACCACAGGTTCAGAGTTGCGTTACAGTGCATATAAGATCAAAATACAACCATTATTAATGCTATATAAAAATCAAAAAATAGATGAAGCACATGAAACTTTGCAATTTAATCCTTAAGTTACTAATTATTTTTCCTACTATAGCAATGGCAAATGACTATAAAGCCCAATGTCATGAACTTATAAATATCCTAAAAGCGAAAAATAATGCCAATTTAGTTTGGGGTGACTACTCTACGAGTAAATTAATGGCTATTGAAAAAATTCAAATGAATGGCTTTGAAGTACCTATTATTGTTACAGAAAACGTAGAATATAGTGCTTTTTATGGCAGTAACTCCCCAAGCTTAACCATAATGGAGCGGGATGAAGGTGATGACGAAGATGATTTTAAATCTCAAATACTCTTTTTCAACTCACTACTCTCACAAAGCGCTGAGGAAAAATTCCCACCACCATTCCCGGATACTGTTTTTGAAATAATTAAAGAGAGCCTATCTGTTACACCTGATGATGTTAATTGCAATATAACCACGCCAGAAGAAATGAATACCCTCATAAAGCAATCTATTATGATTACCACAAAATCTGTTTATACTCGTGGTAATAAAGCAAATGCAGCAATTAGGATAGATGATAGAAATGCTTTCGTAATAACTAATAACTTTGGTTTCGAGTATTTTGAGATGCGCAACAATAAAACACTAAGGATGGTCGTTGATACTTATGAGGCAAGCGACTTGGACCAATTTATCAATTCACTTAATTCTCAGAATGCCTTAAGTGAACTGCCAATTGTCACTAAAGCCATTTTAGAAGGAGTTAATTCCAATAAGGTAGCTGACTGGGAAAATGTACTGAAAGTAATGGAAGTGAATAACTATTCTGAAACACCCAAAAATCTCATTATTGAGTTAATTTCGAAATTAAAAGAACAAAATGACAAATAAATTTTAGACAACTCCCTACTTGGGTGGGGTTTAGCGAAACTCAACCCAAGCTATGGCGTTTGAATTCACACCGAGCAGCTCGCTAACTTTACTCTCGCTAACTCGCTTACTTTTCTACAGGCATTAAAAAAGGCCACCGAAGTGACCTTTTTCTAATAATTAACTTTATAAGTTAATTATTACTCTACGATAGTTGCTACTACACCAGCACCTACAGTACGGCCACCTTCGCGGATTGCGAAACGTAGACCTTCATCCATTGCGATTGGAGAGATTAACTTTACAGTCATCTTA
>NZ_JACJDS010000019.1:0-1159 GCF_014163635.1 Pseudoalteromonas sp. SR44-8 | reverse complement strand
AAGTTAATTATTACTCTACGATAGTTGCTACTACACCAGCACCTACAGTACGGCCACCTTCGCGGATTGCGAAACGTAGACCTTCATCCATTGCGATTGGAGAGATTAACTTTACAGTCATCTTAACGTTATCGCCAGGCATTACCATTTCTACGCCATCTGGTAACTGTACGTCACCAGTTACGTCAGTTGTACGGAAGTAGAACTGTGGACGGTAACCTTTGAAGAATGGAGTATGACGACCACCTTCATCTTTAGAAAGTACGTATACTTCTGAAGTGAATGTTGTATGTGGGTTGATTGAACCAGGCTTAGCTAGTACTTGACCACGTTCAACGTCTTCACGTTTAGTACCACGTAGAAGTGCACCAATGTTCTCACCAGCACGACCTTCGTCAAGTAGTTTACGGAACATTTCAACACCAGTACAAGTAGATTTAGTTGTATCGTTGATACCAACAATTTCTACTTCGTCATTGATGCGGATGATACCAGCTTCAACACGACCAGTTACAACAGTACCACGACCTTGGATTGAGAAAACGTCTTCGATAGGCATGATGAATGGCTTATCGATGTCACGCTCTGGCTCTGGGATGTAAGAATCAAGTGCGTCTGCAAGCTCAATGATCTTGTCTTCCCACTCTTTCTCGCCTTCTAACGCTTTAAGCGCAGAACCAGCGATTAGTGGTAAGTCATCACCTGGGAAATCGTACTCAGAAAGAAGTTCACGAACTTCCATTTCTACTAGTTCAAGTAGCTCTTCGTCATCAACCATGTCACATTTGTTCATGAATACGATGATGTAAGGAACGCCAACTTGACGAGAAAGAAGGATGTGCTCACGCGTTTGTGGCATAGGGCCATCAGTCGCAGCAACAACAAGGATAGCGCCGTCCATTTGAGCAGCACCAGTGATCATGTTTTTAACATAATCGGCGTGTCCAGGACAATCTACGTGTGCGTAGTGACGAGTAGGCGTATCGTATTCAACGTGTGAAGTTGAGATTGTGATACCGCGCTCGCGCTCTTCTGGAGCGTTATCGATTGATGCGAAATCTTTAGCAACACCGCCGTATACTTTTGCAAGTACGTTAGTGATTGCTGCAGTTAGGGTAGTTTTACCGTGGTCAACGTGGCCGATTGTACCTACGTTTAC